>CAZSRN010000040.1:0-11669 GCA_964609115.1 uncultured Veillonellaceae bacterium
ATTCCCTTGATTTTTTCGGTGGGCACGGCGCACACCGCAATACGAATCCCTTTGGCAAGGCCAACGGCAAAGATATTGTCTTCATTCAATTTTGCAACCACAGCATCCGGATTTGTTGACGGCACGGACAGGAAATACCCTGCGCTGTACGGGAGCATGATCAGATTGGCTGCCGCCGCTTCTTTGGCAAAAATGTCCGCCCGGCCTTTAATCAATTGATAGAATCCGGCGCGCTCTTTCTCCACTTGATTATATAAATCTTTATCGGCGCAAATCGTAGCCATCATCCGCATAACACCCCGGTTAATGTTCGACCAGGTGGCCCGGCTGCTATATTGATTGATATCTTCGAATTCTTTCGCCACATCAGCATCGGAACTGACGCCAATCATGGCTCCGACACGCTGTCCGTACATGGTAAAAGATTTAGACATGCTGAACCCAACGATAAAGAGCAGATTGGCCGGCATCTGTCCAATTTTCGAGAAAAATTTACGGCTGGCATTGTGCTCTCCTGAAAAATCAAGGTATGCAATATCTATAACCACGGTAATTTTCTTTTCCGGATTTTTCGCCGCAGTTTTTAAAATATTGATAATTCCGTCCCATTCGGAATCCGTCACGGTATAGCCGGTCGGATTATGCGCCGGGGTATTCAGAATAACCAACAAGTTGTTTTGTTTGGCTAGCAATGCGGCAATTTTAGCTTCAAAAGCCGGTGCGTTAAATTCCATTTTTTCATTGAATAGAGTGAAGGTGTCCAGCTTTCGCAGCACTTCTTCGCACAAAACCTTGTACGGTCCCCAGTACCAGTCTGTTGTCAGCACGGTATCATGCAATTCCGTATAATTCCAGATGGCATGATGCAATACGCCTGAACCTCCGGAGGTTGCGACTGCCCGGGTAAAGGCATCCGGTTTGCTTTCACCGAAAACATGGGTCATCGCAGCATTCAAGAAATCAGGCAAGCCTGCAATAGGCGCATAATTGATAACCTCCGTGATCGGCAAGCTGCGATACACTTTTTCTACAGTCGGCAAACATACCAACTGTTCGTTGTCATCCAGCAATGCACCGATCGTAGCATTTGTAACCTTTTCTTTGCCGAATTGCGCTACCGCTTTTACTGCCAGCGCATTAGCGCCAAAAATCTTATCCGTGGCCACCTTTCCTATCGAGTGTGAAGCTGCTACTGTATGAGCCATTGTAAACCCCTCCTACTTTTATATACTCATTTTGAAGTCTTTCCCGTTTATATTATATATGCTTTATGCATCTACGGGTACTCTCATTGGCTGGGACATTCATCTCAAGGATACATCTTATGCAACATTCGGGGAAATGGAATCGCTTCCCGGATGTGATCCAACCCGCAAATCCAAGCCACGGTGCGTTCAATTCCCAATCCAAATCCAGAATGCGGTACAGATCCATAACGCCGCAAGTCCAGATACCATTCAAAGGCTTCTCGCGGCAGTTGATGCTCCGCAATTCGTTTTTCCAATAGCGCCAAGTCATCGATACGTTGACCGCCGCCGATAATTTCTCCATATCCCTCTGGAGCCAGCAGGTCTGCACCCAAAACTACTTTGGGATCCTCCGGCGCCGGTTTCATATAAAATGCCTTGATTGCGGTCGGGTAGCGGTGCACGAATACCGGTGACTCATAATGGTTGCCGATAATGGTTTCGTGGGGTGCGCCAAAGTCGTCGCCCCACTCGAAAGATTCTCCCGCATGATTCAGCAGTTCGACGGCTTCCGTGTAACTAATACGGGGAAATGGTTTTTTCACCGCTTCCAGTTTGCCAATATCCCGTTCCAACAGCTTCAATTCATTCCGGCAACGCTCCAAAACCCGTTCGATGACAAAAACGATCATGTCTTCCTGTAATCGCATATTATCATCCATATCGAAAAACGCAGCTTCTGCCTCAATCATCCAAAATTCCAGCAAATGCCGCCGGGTTTTTGATTTTTCAGCGCGAAATGTCGGCCCAAAACAATAAATCCGTCCCAATGCCGCAGCTGTCGCTTCATTATACAACTGACCGCTTTGCGAGAGAAATGCTTTTTCGCCATGATAATCCAATTCAAATAGATTGGTTGTTCCTTCACAGGCAGCCGGTGTAATAATGGGCGCATCCGCTAGATAAAAATCATTTCGGTAGAAAAACTCACGTAATGCAAACTCTATTTCGGACCGGATACGCAAGATAGCCGCCTGCTTTGGCACACGCATCCAAAGGTGCCGCCGCTCTGCTAAAAAATCGACTCCATGTTCTTTCAGGCTGATGGGATATTCCTGAGCCAGACCAACAAGTTCGATGGCGGTAACGTCAATCTCATATCCCCCGGCCGCGCGCGGTTCAGCCCGGACAGTTCCCCGTAGCCGGAGCGAGCTTTCCTGCGTCAATGTTTCCGCAATCGCAAAAGCCGCTGCATTGCTCTTGAGCAAAACCCCCTGCACTGTGCCGGTCCCATCACGTACAATCAAAAAAGCTATTTTCCCTGACGAACGTTTATTATAAAGCCAGCCGCAGATTTCAACTTCCTGCCCGACATGTTCGGCCAACCGCTTGATTAATGTGGAAGTCAAATCATCCACTCCTTTTTGAACCTGGTTCTTACCCTCGGCTTTTGTCGTCACGGAAAAATGCCGCATGTATGGCATTAACCGCATCTTTGGCGCGTTCTTCCCTGACCAGGCAAGACACGCTGATTTCCGAAGTACTGATAACTTCAATATTGATCCCTGCGCTGGATAGTGCTCCAAACATCTTGGCTGCCATTCCGGGGCTGCCCAGCATGCCCGCGCCGACAATGGACACTTTCGCTACCGCTTCGTCAATCACCACGCCCAACACGCCCAGATCAGCGCCAACCTTGTCCATGATAGTTCGGGTTTGTGCAATGTCCCCTTTGGCCACGGTGAACAAAATATCATTAATCTTTTTGTCTGCATTGCGTATGCTCTGGACAATCATATCCACATCAATATTCGCTTCCGCGAGCGCCGAAAAAATCGTAAAAGCGATTCCCGGTCGGTCAGGAACACCCAATACCGCCACTTTGGCAACATTCATATCATGAGTTACGCCGCGCACAATAAATTCTTTTTCTTCCACTGTATATCCCTCCCTGATAATCGTCCCCGGCTCCGCAGTAAAAGTCGAGCGGACATGAATCGGAACCCCGTAACGAGAACCGAGTTCCACCGATCGGGGTTGCATGACGCCGGCTCCCAACCGGGCCATCTCCAGCATCTCATTATAGGTAATTTCCTTCATTTTTCGGGCTGTCTTTACTACGCGCGGATCGGCAGAATATACACCATCCACATCAGTATAGATTTCGCATACTTTGGCTTCAAGAGCTCCCGCCAACGCTACCGCCGTCGTATCCGAGCCCCCGCGGCCCAGTGTCGTTACGTCGCCATTCGGTGACATACCCTGAAATCCAGCCACTACGACAATATTTCCGCGGGAAAGTTCTTCGAATACCCGGTCTGGATTCATATTTGTAATACGGCCTTTCATGTGCACCGAGTTCGTCCGTATCCCCGCCTGCGGTCCTGTCAGGGAGACCGCCGGGCAACCCAAATCAGCAAATGCCATCGCCAACAACGCTATAGATACTTGCTCTCCCGTTGCCAGCAACATATCCATTTCACGGCTGCGAGTCGCATCCGTAACCTGCCTTGCCAATGTCAACAAATCATCGGTAGTATCGCCCATCGCCGAGACCGTCACCACCACTTGGTCCTCCGGACCTTTTTCCCTAACGACACGAGCGGCTACCGCCTTAATCTTTTCCGGTGTAGCTACCGAACTGCCGCCAAATTTTTTTACTACAATTCCCATGTGTCTCATCCCCTTGTTCAGCCAGATAAACATATTATTTATTCGTCGTCAAATGACAAATCCCTTCCTTCAGGAGACATCCCGTAAAAAAAAGACTCCGAAAATCGGAGTCTTTTCATTGTTTCTAAAAATCAGGCTTCAACTTTGACAACTTGAGAGCTTTCCCAAAGACCATGAATGTTACAATAAGCTTCCGCCAGCAGCGTTCCCGATCCCGTCAACTTCAGTACCGCATGAGCAACCGGTTCGGACAATGCCGGGCCCTTGTTGGGCCCTTCAGCAGATTCCGCATGAGCGTTAAATTCAAAATTTCCCACTTCAATTGCAAATTTTCCCGCATCCGGCTTGAAGAAAAGACGGATAGAGCGAATATGGTGTTCCGTTGTATTGGGATGCGCAATTTCTTTTCCCACCGACACCTCGACTACAAATTTTTCTCCTGGTTTAACTGTTTCTGGTGCAACAATAGCCGGCACATGTTTTTCTGCTTTCCAATCCGCCGTCTGAATAACTTCTGCAAGTTTCATTCTGTTACCCTCCTCATAAAACTTAATGGGTTCAATGTTCTATTAAACCTAATAAGAATTATTCTCCGCCATACTGAAAACTCCTGCTAGAAATTAATTATTTTCTACTATTTTATTTCCCATTCCTGGCAACATCCATTTATAAATTTTGATCCGTAAGGTTCGAATATCTTTTTCTTCCAGTTCAGCCCATTCTTGCGGTTCCAAAGGTTCTACCGGCAAGAGCTTCAATTGTTCGTCGCACTCATATACTGCCGACAAGCCCTGCAGCGCAGCCAATGCGGAAGAAGCTCTTGATACTTTCGTCAAATGTGAACGATCAACCCACATCGACATCACACACTCGTCCAGTTCTTCTTCCTTTTGAATACCCCACACATACGCGCCTTCCATTGTAGGAATCTTGGAAAAAAGCAATGACGTGATCTGCATAAGAATTGCCGCGCACAATTCCGCATACTGCTTGTTCAGCTCGGTAGAAGATTTCTTGTCATAGCGTATTTTCCCCGTCTCGCTCAATGACGTCCGTTCGGCCGGCAATAGCGCTTTGGGAGGCAACCATGCCTTGACCATCAAAATTCCCTCATGGATGTCAATATCAACATCCATGGGAAAAGGAACGTTCGCTTCCGGCAAATATTCGTCCAATGTCGTAATAATAGCGTCTTCGTCACCATTCATCAGCCGAATATAAAATTCAATTCTTTCCTCTTCCGCCTCATCGTGAATCCGTCGCAACTCCGCGATTTCTTCGTCTTGTTGCTGAACTTTTGCTTCAATCTCCAATCGGGTTTCTGTTTCCGTTGAATCCAGAACCGTTTTTCGCTCCCGCAATGTTTTGTAATGTAAAAATCCTACTATTGCCAACAACACCGCTGCCAATGCAATCGTCACCATATAAGGGAAAAAAGCTATACTGAGAAGCAGTGCGGCCATCAATGCCCATTGAATCAGGATGGGACGACGATACCTCTGCTCCGCTTCCATCATGCGTTCCGGCAATAAAGACTGGAAATCCGACCGTACCGGTTCTCTGAAAGATTCCTTTACGAGGTTTCGCAAATAGGTTTCCTGCTCATAGCTGAATTTGCTTACATCGGCCAATGCTTTTTCTATGGCTTCATGATGTTGGTGCTCTGCCTGCCAGCGGGACCGTTGATCATTTTGGCGATGGTATCGATCTTCCGCATATTCCTTGATCAGACCACTATGAACCGCATATTTTTTTTTGGGCTGTTCCTCAGTCTGTTCAACAGGATCTGTATTTTGCGCCAAGAACTCTCCCCCTCACTAACAATTATTCAACTCCTATGCATAGCCCCTATTATAATTTCCTTTTATTACTATATCATCAATTCCACCGGCAGGGCAATGACAAAAGCACTTGGTATTTTCTTGTGCTATAATAAGTATCGGAATGTGGAAAGAATACTTTAGGAGGGGTTCGTTATGCCATTAGTCACTTCAAAAGAAATGTTCAAAAAAGCGTATGAAGGAAACTATGCAGTCGGAGCTTTCAATGTAAACAACATGGAAATCATTCAGGGTATCGTTGATGCAGCCAAGGAAGAAAATGCCCCTTTAATTCTGCAAGTTTCAGCGGGCGCCCGCAAGTATGCAAAACATGTTTATTTAATAAAGCTGGTAGAAGCCGCTGTAGAAGATTCGGGCCTGCCCATTTGTCTGCACCTTGACCATGGCGAAGACTTTGAAATCTGTAAGGCTTGTGTGGATGGCGGGTTCACTTCCGTCATGATTGACGGCTCCAAATATCCTTTTGAAGAAAATATCGCAGTGACTAAAAAAGTCGTTGAATATGCTCACGCCCACGGTGTCGTGGTCGAAGCCGAGCTTGGACGTTTGGCCGGAGTGGAAGATGCAGTAAAAGTTAATTCAAAAGATGCATCGTATACCGATCCAGACCAAGCCGTTGAGTTTGTCCAAAAAACAGGAGTTGATTCGCTGGCAATTGCGATTGGAACCAGCCACGGCGCCTATAAATTCAAAGGTGACCCTGCTCTGGATTTTGCGCGTCTTGAAAAAATTTCCGGTCTGCTGCCGAACTTTCCCTTGGTATTGCACGGAGCTTCGACTGTCCTGCCCGAGTTCGTCGCAAAATGCAATCAATATGGCGGTAAGATTGACGGAGCGCAGGGTGTACCGGAAGGCATGCTGTTGCGCGCAGGAAAACTTGGCGTGTGCAAAATCAACATTGATACCGACCTTCGACTGGCTCTGACAGCAGCCATCCGGGAGCATTTCGTTCTCCATCCGAGTGATTTTGATCCGCGCCAGTATCTGAAACCTGCCCGGGAAGCTATCAAGGGGATGGTACAGCACAAAATCAAAAACGTGTTGAACTGTAGCGGCAAAATTTAATTTTTGACCTCCATTAAAAAACCGGAGTGTGGTTCATCCACACCCCGGTTTTTTCTTCCGGCTATTTTTAAAACTTTTCTGCAGGCATTCTTGCTTTCAACGTTTCCACATGCCGCCCGATATGTCGGACCAACACCTTGGCATATTCCTCCTCATGTGCGTTCCAAAGACGATAAAGTTGTTCGCGAAACAACGTAGTTCCTTTGTCATCCTTGTCTGTTAAAACATAACCAAAAGTGATATGGAGGAGTTGTCTGGCATCGTTTTCATTGAGCATCCGTTCCAAATCAGCATCAGGCAGTTTGTCGGCATCAGGAATTTTCGTCAAATCCGTCGTCACATGATAAAGCTTTGTTGCATCCGGAAATCGTTTTTTGGCGTGCGCGCAAATCCCGCGAAACAAAGCGGGATCAACGCGGCAAACGACGCGCAATGCTTCCAGCCAATTCGTCCCGGCAGTTTTGACATGAACTCTCCCGCCCGTATATTGTCCAATGATAGGGAATACCTTGAACTTATCGCTGCCGGAATGAATGCTCAGGCGATAGCCGAAGTGATCCGCAATAGCCGCATGAACCGCAAATTCGGTTTCAAACGTTGCTAGATCGCCGATATAATCGATTGCTTTCTGGAATTCACCGCAAAAACGAGGAGCCAAACTCGCTAATTCAATTCCTGCCTTTTTCATCTCCGCCGCCATGAAATAATGCGCCTCCACCGTTGTCGGCGTAGCCGTCTCGTCAATGGACAACTCAAAGTCAATGGCTGATGGGCGCCGCGCAATAAAGCCCTCATGAATTTCTTTGATAAATGCCAGTGTTTCTCCATAAGTCAACAGGGTTCTCTGCAAGGCTTCCTGACTAAAATGAATAGGTTGTTTCCCCGCAAAAAAAGTTTTATCGAGGTATTCAGTCTCCATTTTTTGCCTGAATGCAGCAGCTAGTTTTTCATACCGTAAGGCAACCTCTTCTTTGTTCAGCGCATCAATCGCATTGTCGATCTTCTCCGAACAATCCAGCGTAATCATGGAAAATCCCAAATCCAATGCCATTTTTACTTCTTCCGGCTTTTTCAGATGATCGCCGTCCGCACCGAATCCTTCCTGAAATCCTTCCTGAAAAACAGCCCAGGAAGCTGCATCCAATACTTCTCCATAAGTTCTCTGTGTCAGATTCAGTTCCCGAATGGATTGCTGCGCCAGAACAGGCCGAATACCCGTTCCCTTCAAACAACGCAAGTGCCCGGGAGATGCAAGTCCCAAGCGATCGCCCAATCCCAGGCTAAAGCTTTTTCTACCAAATGCCACTGGATTCATGAATGAAAAATAGCGCCGAAAAATCACTGCGTTGCCATGTGACAATTCGGCAACTTTAAAAGAAAATGCGCCAATCTTTCCTGATTCTGTTGCAACAATATCGGAAAAAAACGAACTTTCTTTTCGTTTCAGCAAAATCGCTTTCTTTTCAGTCCCAACTCTAGCCAAAAACACCGCCACTTCGGCATTGGCTATAAAAGATTGCTTGTAAACGGATTCCCATTCTCCTGCCGGACATACAAATCCTGCATCAATCAGTTTCGTGGCAAAAGAGTTCCATTCGCTGTTCATCCTCTATTCCTCCTATTGTATTTTCACTTGATTGCATGTATTCGCGCTTAACCAACAAAACCCTGCGTATCAAATATTTATTTGAAGAATCATAAAACTAGCAGGATTTTGACATCGGTTTGTGTAAAACTATGAGAGCTAAGTTCGTTTAGGTTCGTTCTCGCCATCAGTCTGTGTACACAATATTTGAAAGGAGTATTAGGTTTGGTGATTTGGAAAAAGTTACTGCTCGCCATCGATTCTTTTGTAGAGTCTTTTTGTCTTTTAAGTATGCTGACGATGGTTATCATCGTTTCAATTCAAGTAGTCACCCGCAAATTATTCAACTTTGTCTTTTTTTGGTCTGAAGAAATTACGTTGCTTCTGCTTGCTTGGTTCGCCTTTATGGGAATCGCTATCGGCTGTAGGGAAAATCTTCATCTTGCAATGGACGTCCTTGAGAACTTTACTTCCGAGAAATTTTTAAAGAAGTTGGACAAATTGATCCAGCTTTCCACGTTTATTTTTGGCATATATCTGATCATTTATGGTTGGCAGTTTACGGCGTTGATGAGTGAATCAACCCTTCCCGCGACCAAAATGCCCAACAGTATGCTTTACGTAGTCATGCCGCTGACCGGAGTGATGACCTGTGCTTACTCGCTCCTCCAGTTGATGGGTGTTGATACCAAACGCCATACAAAGCTCGGGGGAGGGTTGGACTAATGCCGGATCAAACAACCGCCAGCTGGATTCTGGTTTCCAGTTTTGTAATACTACTTGTCCTTCGTTTTCCTGTTGCTCTTACCTTGGTTGGTTCAACGATCATTACGCTCTGGTATCTTGACCTGCCGATTATTGTTGCTTCCCAACAAATGATTCAAGGGATTACCAATTATTCACTGCTAGCTATCCCCTTCTTTATTCTCACGGGTCAGATTCTTCAGGAAGGTGGCCTTGCACATCGAATTGTCGCCATGACCAATGTTTTCGTTGGTCGAATCCGTGGCGGACTGGCCTTGGCCAACAGCGTAGCCTGTATGATTTTTGGCGGCATGTCGGGATCAGCTGTTGCCGATGCCTCCGCAGTAGGATCTGTCATGATTCCGATGATGGTTGAAAAAGGATATGATCCGGATTATGCTGTCGGCGTCACCATTTCATCCGCTATTCAAGGCGTCGTTGTCCCGCCCAGCCACAACATGGTATTGTATTCTATCGTTGCAGGCGGCGTTTCCGTCGGCAGCATGTTTCTGGCGGGCATGATACCCGGTCTAATTCTTCTTGCTTCGTTAATGATTACCGGGTATTTGATCGGCCTGAAGCGCGGCTACGGCTATGGCGAACCCGTCATTAAAAAGCAAATTCCCGGCATTATTATCCATGGCCTGCTCTCTTTTACTCCCGCAGTTATCATCGTCAGCGCCATTATCTCCGGCTGGGCCACTGCGACAGAAGCAGGCGCCATTGCTGCAGTATATGCATTTGCGCTGGCATTCCTGGCTTACCGCGAAGCTCCGTTAAAAAACATGTGGGGTGTATTGATTCGAACCTTTCGCACGGTGTTGATGGTATTTTTTCTTATTGCCGCGTCCCAAGCCTTTGGTTGGGTCATGGCATACCTCCATTTGCCAGATATTATTACTGACTGGTTTTTGGGTGTGTCCAATCAGCCTTGGATTATCCTGCTTATGATTAATATCTTGCTTTTACTCTTGGGCGGACCCATGGACATGGCTCCAATGATTCTTATCCTGACGCCGATTTTATTGCCGGTATGCGTCAAACTGGGAATGGATCCTATACAGTTTGGCATCATTATGATTTTTAACTCCGGAATGGGGCTGCTGACTCCTCCGGTTGGCACTGTTCTTTTTGTCGGCTGCGCCATCGGCAAGGTTTCAGTGGAAGCTGGAACCAAAGCCATGCTGCCTTTCTTTTATGCAATGATTGTTGTCCTTATGGCGATTACTTACATCCCGGCAATCACTATGTGGTTACCCAAATTGCTTATGTAATTATCGTTTCAATGGGGAGTTTTTCCTCATGACAATGAGGAATTGTTGCTTCAACAAAAAACAATAGGAGGTCTGATTCATGCGTAAACACCGTATTCTCGCACTCTTTGTCGTATCCCTGTTTGCTCTTTCCCTGATTGCCGCCGGCTGTGGCGGAGACAAAAAAGCCGCCGCACCAGCAGCACCTGCTGCGTCAACTATGGTACTAAAACTAGGTGAAACCCATCCTCCAGATTATCCTACCACAATGGGCGATAAAAAATTTGCCGAACTCGTCACTGAACGGACCAAAGGCCGCATCAAAGTCGAAGTATACCCCTCCTCACAACTGGGTGAAGAAAAAGCTGTTATCGAACAACTGCAGCTTGGCGCCGTTGCTTTCACACGCGTAAGTTCGGCTCCATTGGCTGAATTCCACAAACCGTTGGGTGTCTTCTCTCTGCCCTACATCTTTGACTCCTCCGCGCATATGTGGAAGTTCCTCGAAAGCGCAGATGGAATGAAGCTGTTGGATGCACTGCAAACTTCTCGCTTCGTGGGTCTGTGCTATTATGATCCAGGCGCCCGTAGCTTCTACTCCACCAAACCCATCAAATCATTGGCCGATCTTAAAGGCCTTAAAATCCGGGTTCAACAAAACAAAATCAATATGGAAATGATCTCCGCTCTCGGCGCCAGCGCAACTCCGATGCCTTACGGGCAAGTCTTCAGCGCCCTGCAAACCGGCGTTATTGATGGCGCGGAAAACAATTTCCCCAGTTATTTGACAGCCAATCATTCTCAGGTCGCAAAATATTATTTGCGCGATGGACATCAGCGGGTTCCGGAAGTCCTAATCATGAGCAAAGTTGTTTGGGACAAGCTTACTCCCGAAGACCAAAAAATTATCAAACAAGCTGCTTTGGACTCTGTCAAAACGCAACGTGAACTCTGGGACAAGTTTGAGAAAGAAGCAGAAACCAAAGTCAAGGCTGCAGGCTCTACCGTCACTGAAGTTACAGACGTAAAACCTTGGCAAGCAGCCGTCAAACCGGTTATTGACAAATATGGTCCGGAATATAAAGAAGTTCTGGGTCAAATCGACAAAGCCCGAAAGTAAACATTCCCTTTTATATTTTGGCGCATTATAAAAAAGGAGATATTCTCACCCTCGCAGGGGTAGAATATCTCCTTTTTTTATAAAATTGCTTTACAGTGCCCCTCCGCACTCTGCAGGATATCGACGCCACAAAAAGAATTTATAATACAAGCAACGTATAATAAGCAGTAACGCCATCAGAAAGAAGGTTTGTTATGAAAA
>CAZSRN010000041.1:0-6096 GCA_964609115.1 uncultured Veillonellaceae bacterium
TCGCAATGCAGGCAAGCGCCGAATAGCTGGCGATGTCGTTGGGTTCGCGAAGATAGCCGTGCCCCGTCGAAAAACCATCCTTAAACAACTTTTGGATATCGATCTGACAACAGGTCGTCGTCAGCGTATAAAAATCAAAATCATGGATATGAATGTCGCCATCGGCATGGGCCTTGGCGTGCTCCGGTTTGAGGATGTACATTTCATTGTAGATTTTGGCGCCTTCCGAGCCGTATTTCAACATGGAACCCATCGCGGTGTCACCATCGATGTTGGCGTTGTCCCGTTTCAGATTACTCTGGCGCGAATCGCTGGTGGCGATTTCATCGTACGTTTTCATCAGCCGCATGTTCATTTCACGCGAGCGTGTGCGTTCGGCGCGATAAAGAATATAGGCCTTGGCCGCATCCGTTTGTCCTGCGCTCATGAGAACTTTTTCGACGATGTCCTGAATTTCTTCCACCGACGGAGGCGTGCTTTTTGCGGCAACCATCCGGTCTGCCTGCGTGGCGGTCTGGGAGGCCAGCGTCAATCCCAGCTTTTCATCCGTATTTCCGACAGCGCGCAGGGATTTGAGAATGGCATTGGCGATTTTCTCCAGATTGAAGGGGACTTCACGTCCATCACGTTTTACAATGGTAGTCAGCATATGTATCGGACTCCCTTACAAATAACTATTTTCCGTATAATCATAATACTACTATATGTTGCGGTTGTAAATATGAAAAGTCCAATATCTTGTGATTTTCAAACGAAAAGACCGTCGGCGTAAAACCGGCGGTCTCTCATGAATCAATCGTTGATTTTAGACGGTTTCGAGCGACTCAATGACAGGCGGCAGAAACGGTTCCGGTGATTCCAGCACTTCAGTGGGAAGCCCCATTTTGTTGAGCAACTCAATGAAGGGAGTGGGGTCCAGTTCTTCGACATTGACCATCTTCTTGACGTTCCAGTCGCCGCGAGCGACCAGAATGGCTGCGGCTGTCGCCGGAACTCCGGCGGTATAGCTGATGGCCTGGGATTCAACTTCTTTGTAGCATTCGGCGTGGTCGCAGATGTTGTAGATGAAAATATCACGGGGCTTGCC
The DNA here is from genome assembly GCA_964609115.1 of uncultured Veillonellaceae bacterium. Lineage (GTDB taxonomy): Bacteria > Bacillota > Negativicutes > UBA1444 > UBA1444 > UBA1444. Next base: position 1,088 of record CAZSRN010000041.1, read on the forward strand.
GTTTTTCGTTCCCCGAATGTAGTTGCCGATGCAGGTTTTGCCGGTATAGCCGCGGGCCAGGGAGGAAGGGTCGGGCAGCAAGGCTTTCAATACCTTGAGCGGCACGACTTCCACGCCATCCGAAGTTTTGATGGGAACTTCGGATGTCAGGCCAATATTCGACAGCACTTTGAAGACGTTCAGGTAGTGGTCGCCAAAGCCCATCCAGAAGCGGACGGAATTGGCATTCATGTTTTTCGACAGGGAGTGCAGTTCATCATGGCCGGTCAGATAGACGGGCTGGCTGCCGACTACCGGGAAATCATAATCCATGCGGATCGAATGAACTTTTTGCAGCACCCATTTGCGGTCAATCCAGGTCCACACTTTTTTGAATTCGCGGAAATTGATTTCCGTGTCGAAATTGGTGGCGAAATATTTGCCGTGGCTGCCGGCGTTGACATCCAGAATATCAATCGTATCGATCGTATCGAAGTAATCTTTTTTGGCCAGCGCGCACCAGGCATTTACCACGCCCGGATCAAATCCGATTCCCAGAATGGCAGTCTGTGCATTGGCCTTGAAGCGGTCTTTGCGTTTCCATTCGTAGTTGGCGTACCAGGGGGGATTTTCGCAGACCTTGTCCGGTTCTTCGTGAATGGCGGTATCCATATAGACGGCGCCGGTTTCCAGACAGGCTTCCATTACGGACATATTAATGAAGGCTTGGCCGACATTGATGACAATCTTTGACTTGGTGTCACGGATCAGGTCGGCTAAAGCCGGAACGTCCAGAGCATTGATCTGGCGGGAGTAAAGTTTGCGCGAGGGGTCTTTCAGATGCTTCTTGCTCACTACGCTCTCGATAATGGCTTCACATTTCTTGCGCGTACGCGAAGCAATACAGATGTCCCCCAAAATATCGTTGTACATCGCGCACTTGTGAGCTACTACATGGGCCACTCCTCCTGCGCCAACAATCAATACATTTTTACGCATGATACTCCTCCTCTGACTTTTCGCTGTAATTATCAGGACAGATTGTCCCGGAATTCACTATAGCCAAACTCCCGCAAAACCTCGAGTTTTCCGTTCAGTCTGCGGACTGCAATGGAAGGCATCTGCAATCCATTGAACCAATTTTTCTTCACCATGGTATACCCTGCGGCATCGGCAAAACGGATTTCGCTGCCGATATGAAGTTTTTCACTAAAGGAAAAAGTTCCGAATACGTCACCGGCCAGACAAGAACGGCCCGCCACCATGTATTTGTACGGGGCGTCGCTGGGGGTGTCAATTTTGGCGGATAAACGATAAATCAGCAAGTCCAGCATGTGGGCTTCCACGGAGGAATCCACGATCGCTACATCCAACCCGTTGCGTACGATGTCGACTACCGTCGTCACCAGTTCGGCGCAGCCCGTGATGGCGCTTTCACCGGGTTCCAGATAGATCTGCACATCGAACTCATGAGCAAAAGCGGCGAGTTTTTGACTGAACTTTTCTACCGGATACCCTGCTTTGGTAAAATACAGACCGCCGCCCAGACTGACCCAATCCAGCCGACGCAGGGCATCGCCATAGCGGGCGCCGATTTCATCCAGCTGTTCTTCAAAGGCGGAGAATTCATCATTTTCACAGTTGAAATGAAACATGAGACCGCTGATCCGGGACAGATTCCGGTTCAGTTCTTCCGGGTCCGCAACGCCCAAGCGCGAATGCTTGCGGGCCGGATCGGCCAGATCAAAATGGGAATAGCTGATTCCCGGATTTACCCGCAGTCCAAGCGGGGTGGTTTTCGTTTTTTCATAATAAGTTTCCAGCTGGGAAGCTGAATTGAAAATAATCTTATCTGCGTACAGTGAGATTGCTTCAATATCGGATGGAGAATAGCCGACACAATAGGCATGGGTTTCCGGCCCGAATTTTTCAAAGCCCAGACGGGCCTCGTAGAGCGAGCTGGAAGTCGTTCCATCCATATATTGCCGCATCAGGTCAAAAACGCCCCAAGCGGAAAAACACTTCAATGCCAGTAGTGATTTGGCGCCCGACAGTTGACGGACCTGTTGAATGATCTCCATGTTGCGCAGTAATTTTTTTTCATCGATCAGATAGTAGGGGGTCGCAATGTTCATCCTTACGAAACTCCTGTCATTCTCCAACGGATTGGTAAAAAAATCATCAAGCAATATCATATCAATAATTGAGGAGTTTGTCTAATTTGATCGAAAGCGTGAAGGAAGCAGCATTGTATTATCGGCATCGGCAAAGTCGGTGAACGGTTGGTGATCGCCCTGGACATGAAGAAAATCCTGACCTCGCAGGAAGCGGAACGGCTTTCGTCAGCGATATAGGTTGGGATGAGACGATCAAATCATTGACAGGCTTACGGCAGCTCTCTCAAAAGAAAAAATAATAAACTCAAGCAGGAGAAATTGTTGAATTTGTCGAAAAAATATCAACAATAACAAACGTGCGGACAGTTTAGTTGTTTTGCATTTTTAGGAAGGGAGCTGCGGAGAAGTGAAAGTATTTCAAAGTATTCGATTTCGGCTCATGGGGTTGATCGCCTTGCTCGTAGTGGCGGCATTGGCGGCGGTATCCGGCGGCGGATATTATTTCTCGGAAAAATATCTGGAAGAAAGTTTGGAACAGACGGAAAAAGCTGTGGCGGACAACGCGATCACCAAGATTCGCGGTGAAATGGAAAGCGGTGTGCTGGTGCTGAATGAATTGGCCAACACGGCGAGGGTGCAAAGCGGTGACAAGGCTGCGCTGCAGCCGGCGCTCAAGAGCCTGTTCGAACGGAGCGGCCGGTTCGACCACGTTTTTTTTGCGGCGCTGGACGGAACTTCGATTAATGACGCCGGGGCCGTGGGCCAATATGGCGACCGCGAATATTTCAAGAAAGTGGTGGAAACCCAAAAGCCTTACATTTCCGAACCGTTGATTTCACGGACCACGGGCAAACAATCCATTACCGTAGCGGTTCCGGTTTTGCAATCCGGCAAAATGATCGGCGTGGTTTTCGGCACCCATTCGGCTGAGAAACTTTTACCGGTTATCAAAACGATTAAGTTTAAAGCCAAAGGGTACGGCGCATTGCTGGACGATAGCGGAATCTATCTGGTCCATCCGACGCGCCCGGAATTGAACGGCAAGATGAACCTCAGAACGGGAGAAATTGCCGACGAAGTGAAAAAGACGCTGGGCGCGAATGCGGCCATCGATTCCGCATTGAAGAATGGATTTGAACAAGTCGCCGCGAAAGGCGAACGGCTTCGTTTTCCCTATAAAGCGACCAATGGCGCTTCCCAGATCGGCTCGTTAAATGTGATTCCCCTGCCTGGCGGACAACGCTGGGTGCTGCTGCTGACTACCAGTCAGGCGGACGCGGGCAGCGAAACCTCTGCTCTGTCCAAGATCCTGCTTGGGTTGGCGCTGGGAAGCCTGGTGTTGGCCCTACTGGTTACTTTCTGGTTCAGCGGATCTTTTGTGCGGCCGATTATTCGAATTACGGCGATCGCAAAAGATATCGCCGCAGGCAATCTGAAAACGATCCAGAAAACGATTACGGATCAGAGCGAGTTTGGACAATTATCCGATAGCATTATTTTAATGAATCAAAATCTGCGCAAGCTGGTTCAGCAAGTGCAGACTCAATCCCATCAACTGGCGGCTTCCAGTGAGGAATTGACCGCCGGAGCGCATCAATCCGCAGATGCAGCCAACCTGGTGGCGGCGTCCATTACAGAAATGGCCAAAGGCGCGGAAGCGCAAGTCGCAGCGGTGAATGAAACCTCTGAAGTAGTGCAGCAAATTTCTGCGACCATCGACAAGCTGTCGCTCACTGCCCGCGAAATGGCAGAGTTGGCGGTAAAAGCGGTGGAAGCTACCGGCGATGGACAGCAGGCCGTGAACAGAGCGGTAACGCAGATGGGCAGTGTCGGCGAAGGGGCGAAGAAAGCTCATGCGGCGGCCGGAGATCTGGAAAACGGTTCCAGACAAATTGAGGAAATCGTCGGCCTGATTTCGAATATTGCCGGACAAACCAATCTGTTGGCTCTCAATGCGGCGATTGAAGCCGCCCGGGCAGGCGAACAGGGACGTGGATTCGCCGTGGTTGCCGAAGAAGTGCGCAAGCTGGCGGAACAATCGGAAAATGCCGCACAGCAAATCAAAGAAATTATTGGCGTTAACAATACCAACATTCATAATGTGGTGCAGGCGATTGGGGAAGCCAGCGCCAATATTGATCAGGGCGTATCGCTGGTCAATACGGCGGGGAGCGGATTTACCGCCATTGGCGAAGGTGTCAACGAGGTTGCCGGTCGGGTGAACGGAATGACGCAGGCATTCAAGGATTTGGATGCCGGAAGCAAACGAATTGTGGAATCGATCCGCAGTGTGGAAACCATCAGCCGTTCAGCAGCCGGAGAGGCGCAGAGCGTTTCGGCGGCAACGGAAGAACAGTCGGCGTCGACCGAAGAAATCGCTTCTTCCAGCCAAAGTCTGGCCACATTGGCCGGAGAATTGCAGGAGGCCGTGTCGAAGTTCCAGCTGTAATGAAAAGATGGAATTTTTTCATGGAGTTTTTCTTGACACACAGCGTAGGGTTGGATAAAATGACTTCAATAGAATAAATTGGCAAACCTGTCAAAAGACAGGGACGCAAAGCCATGGGTCTAAGGGTGCTCCGCACTGATGACTGCCAGGTTGCATCTAAAAAACACAAAGGGACAGATTGCAATCTGTCCCTTTTTACTTGTAGCATGAAAAAAATGAACCGCTTTTTGCGTGAGAGGAGGTGCGTCTTTGAAACAGCGGTGGCGCTTGGGAAAACAGTTCCTATTGCTGGTTGTACTTCTGGGGTGCGTCGGTTGCGGCCAAACGGCGGAAACTCCGCGTCCGGTCGCAAAGAATATCAAGTCGGATACCATGCTGGTTGCCGGTTCCGGATCCAATCTGGCGTTGACGCGGCGGCTGGCCGCCGAATATTCCCGGCAGTCCGGTCAAAGAATCGACATTCC
>CAZSRN010000041.1:6106-11330 GCA_964609115.1 uncultured Veillonellaceae bacterium
CTCGGCTGCGGAAGCTGCGCCGCCGTCTGCCCGCAAAGAATCGACATTCCCGGCAGTATTGGCACGGTCGGGGCCGTTAAGGCGGTACAGGAAGGCGCAATTCCTCTGGGATTGACGTCCCGTCCCCTGAAGCCGGAAGAACGGGCGCAAGGATTGAAACAAATTCACTATGCATCGATTGGACTGGCTATTGCGGCGCCTTCCGCCGTTCCGGATACGGAAATGAATGAGCAGACCTTGATTCGGATATATTCGGAGGAAAAGCCTACGTGGGAGAATGGCGCCGACATGGTTGTTCTTTCCATGTATGAAGGCGATTCTACCAATGAAGTCTTGCTGAAACAGATACCGGGATTTGAGGGGGCGTTGAAGAAGGCTTTGGCGAGAAAAGACTGGCGAACGCTCTATAGTGAAGGGTCCATGTTGGAAACTTTGCTTAAGACGCCCAATTCCATTGGTTTTATTGATGCGGTAGCGCTTGTTGAAAATAAGGACAAGCTGCGGGCGCTGGACTTTGGCGGAATCCGGATGAATACGGAGAATATATTGACCGGTCGCTATCGTTTGAAAAAGGACTTGTATTTTATCTATAAGGATACGTTACAGTTCTCGGCCAAACGTTTTGTCGAGTATTGTTTCTCTGCGGAGGGACGAAAAATTATCGCCGATAATGGCGCGGTTCCGGTACCTTGGAGTGAGTAACTGATGGATCGGCATGCGGGGAACCCCTCTTCAGCAACACGCATTAAATGGCTGGCCGGCTGTGTGGCGTTCATTTTGGCGCTGGCTCCGGCAACCATATATGGTCTCACGGAAATACGGCATATTCAGGACTGTTCCGCGCAATACGGACGGATGCTGTCGGACCATCTGGGGCAAGCCGTAGCGGAAAACTCGCAGCTATGGCAGTTTGCCGTACCCAAATTTACCGAAATTACCCGGCAGCATCAGTGGTATCCCGAGATTGTCGACGTTGCGGTCTATGATACGGATTCCCGGTTGATTTATCGGGAAGACCTTGTGCAAACGGAAGCCGCAATTTCCATTTCCACCGAACATGCCTTGCGCTATGCGGATCAAACTTACGGAATGGTGCAAGTTAAAAACAAGCTGGACATGGTATTGCTATGGATGGGCCTGATTTTTTTGCTGGGGTGCGTGGGCGGCGGCGTATTGGGCTATGGAATCTATGACTATGCCTTGAAGCAAATCCAACGGGCGGAGCATGCGCGGCGTCAGGCGATCGCCAATCTGGTCCAGGCCAACGACAGCCTGCAGAATATGACGGTCCATGATGCGGCAACCGGCGCATATACGATTTCGTACGTCAGCAAGCGGTTGATGGAAGCCTATGAGAACCCGGCGGGACCTGTTGCGGCGCTGTTGGTGGATATTGATTTTTTTCGGCGCTACAATGAGCTGCAGGGACATGAAACCGGCAATACGGCGCTGATGACGATGGCCGATATTTTGCGCCGGCAGTTGCGGGAGCAGGATCGTGTCGGACGTTTTGGCGGGGAAGAATTTATTGTCGTACTACCGGATATGGGTGTGCAGCAGGCTGTCCGGATGGCGGAACAGATTCGCGCCGCAGTGGAAGAGCACGACTTCCCGGGCGCCGGACAGCAGCCCAAGGGACGGTTGACCGTCAGCATCGGCTTGTCTTCCACTGAAACGGCTGCGACATTTCAGGAACTGTTTCATCAGCTGGATGACGCATTATACAAAGCAAAAAGTGCGGGCCGAAATTGCGCCTGCGCTTTCTCATTGCCTGTGACGGAATCGCCGGTGATCAATCTGGCGGCGCAGTCGCCGGAGATGAAGGCGGAAGTGACTCACAAATTTATCCACCGTTTTTTCCGCGGGTCAGCCGAAGTTTTGCCGCAATTGCATGAGCCCGCCATCTTGGCCTTTTTAAAAGCGCTGGAAATATGGGACCCCGGTACGATTCAACACTCCCTGCGAGTTAACCGAATCGCCATGGAAATCGCCAAAGCCATGGATTTGCCGAAAGCCGACAGCTTAACCTTAAATATGGGTACGCTGCTGCACGACATCGGAAAATTAACCATCGGCGATACGATTTTAGGCAAACCGGGGCGATTGACGGAAGATGAATATGACTTGATGAAAAATCATCCAAGGGTGGGATACGATCTGATCAAGGACGACCCCGTTTTGCGCAAGGCGTCGGATATTGTGCTGATGCATCATGAACGGTTTGACGGTGCGGGGTATCCTACGGGAGCGCAGGAAAACAAGATTCCGTTGCTGGCCAGAATCTGCGCCGTTGCTGATGCAATGGATGCCATGATGACGGATCGGCCCTATAGTCAAGGAAAGAACGATGAAGAAATACGGCAGGAGATTATCTGCAATAGAGGCGGCCAATTCGATCCGGAGATTGCCGATGTCGTTCTGGCTATGGATTGGCAGTGTTTCCGAAAAATGCCGGTGTTGCCGTTGGAAAATTTCACCGTCGAACCGAATCGGCTGCTGCGCGGCTTCGGCGAGGCAGCGGCAGGATTTTCCGTATAAATGCCGAAACTATTTCATAACGCCCAAAATCCGATGGGGATCGTGAGCGTAATTGAATGGAAGGGAAGTCCTGAAATGAAGAGTAAATGGGTCGCTAAAGTATTGGCGATGGTGTTGATGCTTTCGGTGTTGTCTCTTTCGGTGGCCTGCGCCGCCAGTCTGGAAGAAAAACGGCAGCATATCCGGGATATTTCAAACAAGACCTTATTGAAATTGTACGAGGCGCAACCGGCTGCGCGCGGATATGTCGAAAATGCCGCCGGGTACGCCGTGTTTGGCAACTGGGGCGTAAAACTGCTGTTTATCGGCGGAGGAACCGGCAAGGGAATGGCCGTAAACAACGACACCAATCATGAAACCTTTATGGACATGATCACGGGAACGGCAGGCCTGGGCATCGGCGCCAAAACCTATAATGTGGTGTTCATCTTTGAGAATGAAAAAGCATTGAATGATTTTACAACCAATGGCTGGCAGTTTGGCGGTCAGGCCACGGCGGCTGCAACCGACAGTGTGTCCGGCGCTGCGTATCAGGGAGCTTTTTCCGTATCGCCCGGCGTGTGGATGTATGAACTCACCGACAAGGGCCTGGCATTGGAACTCACACTCAAAGGCGCGAAATACTCCAAGAATGACTTGAACTGAATCGAGCCGTTTTTTGCAGCTTTCCGTAAGGGAGGCTGCTTTTTTATGTAAAAAATATTACATTTGTGGCAAAACAAAGGCATTTCAAAAACAAAAGCTTTATGCTTGAATTAAAGATAATAGAAAATTGCGTCAAAACTTGCAAAAAACTAAAAATGGGAGAGGATTTAATTGGAAACCGGTAATTTTTCCATCCAATTATCCCCTGATAATCCTTGGTTTCGCATGGCGCAGTTGATTCCGTGGAGTGAAATTGAACGTAAATTTTCGAGGACTCTTTGTTCAACGGATAGAAAATGTTCCTATCCGTTGCGCATGATGTTGGGCGCGCTGATTATTTGGGATTACTATGATTTGTCCGATGTTGAGACCATGGAGCATATCAGGGACAATCCGTATTTGCAGTTTTTTCTCGGCTTGAACGAATACCAGAAGGGGTTTTCGTTTGACTTCCGGATGTTGCTTCAATTTCGCCAAAAAGTCAGCTTGGAAATGCTCCGGGAAATTAATGACATGTTGCCGGCGTTGCTATATTCTTCGGCAAGCGGCGACGCTGAGCGTGGGGCAATGGAATCCGGCTGCATGGTCATGCGAAGGAATTGATGGGACGGATAAAATGATGGAGCGGCCGAACGGTTGTTTTCAAGGGTCTGCCAGTGATGGGAGGCTATTTTTTTCATTCATGCCGAATCGTGGGAATGGTTGTGATACAATAGTTTTATGAAAGCGAAGTTGAGGCAAACATGTTGGAATTGGTGAATCTGTCCAATTATTCGACAGATTTGGAACTGATCAAGAATAATGCGGAGCAGTTGTCCGGTTTTTTGCAGCGAAATGAGCTGGACGGCATTGAAATGATGTTTTGCGGACCCTGGGATTCATCCGTGCATCGGAAGGAATGGATTCAGGGCGTTCATTTGCAATTTTGGCCCAGTTGGCTGGATTTTTGGCGGGGAGACCGGCAGGAATTGCTGCGGCAGTTTGAATCGGCAGAAACCATCACGGCGATTTACGGCGGACTGAACAGAGAGGACTGGTTGGAACGCTACCGGGAGAATATCCGGCAGGCAGTTGCCGCGGAAGCCAAGTATGTTGTTTTTCATGCTTGCCATAATCGGATATCGGAGATTTTTAACTGGAAATTTGCCGCAAACGACAGGGAAGTTGCGACGGCGTTCATTGCAGTGGTGAATGAATTGGTGGATTCCATTCCGCCGGACATGAACATCCTCCTGGAGAATCTGTGGTGGCCGGGACTGACCTTGCGCGACAAAAAAGTGGCGGCAAAGCTGCTGGAGAGTATTCGGCATCCCAACGTCGGCATGATGTTGGATACGGGACATCTGATGAATACCAATCCGGGGCTGCGCAGCCAGCAGGAAGGCATCGATTTTGTACTGCGGACGCTGGATGAACTGGGGTCCTGGCGGGACTCGATCCGGGGAATTCATCTGCATTACTCCTTGTCGGGCGAATATATCACTCGCGCCCGGCAGGCCGGCCCGTGCGAGCCGACTCTGGACGAAGCCTTCCGGCATGTGATGGCCATTGACCAACATTTGCCGTTTGATACGCCGGATGCCCTGCGTCTTCTAAATTACGTGCAACCGGAGTGGCTGGTGCATGAGTTTGTCCAAAAGTCGGACAAGGACTGGGAAAGCAAAGTCGTTCGACAGCGTCGGGCATTGTCGGCGGGAAAAAATCAAGAAATGGATGAAATGCAGGAATTGCGCCGCTGTATGGGGGAGTGAACCCCTGAGGGCGTATAATCAATTCGGTCCGTATCCATATTTTTGCTGAAAAGTGGGGAATCTATGCTCGTAGAAAATATTGTTGCTTTTGTGGCCCGGACAATGGCGGATCAATACGTTCATTTTGATGTGAGCCGGTCAAAATTTCCACCCCGGTGCAAAGTACCGGGAACGCCGTTGATGATGTATCTGCATGTTCCGTTCTGCGAGGAACTTTGCACGTACTGTTCCTTCCATCGGGTGAAGTTTCAGGAAGAATTGGCGCGAAATTATTTTGCCGCCCTGCGCAA
>CAZSRN010000042.1:0-11149 GCA_964609115.1 uncultured Veillonellaceae bacterium
AGCGGCCCGCAAAGCATCGGTCTGTCACGCCTGCCGTTCAATCCATTCGGCATTATCCTTCATGCAATCTATTTTTTTTGAACCGCCCACTGTGTTGATCTTCTTTGTCGATCACGACAAAACGCATGGGAACCTTATATTTGGCCAATCTCTCCAGGCAAAATTCACGGAGACGTTCCCGCAATGCGGCCGGATCTTCCGGGTGGGCGATGGAAACATGAGCCTGAACCACCTGCCCCAGCAAGAGATGCCGCCGCCCGGAGACAGAGGCTTCAACGACATTTTCGGCCTCCAGCAGCACCGTTTCCACTTCAACCGGAAAAACTTTTTTACCGCCGACATTGATGATCTCCGAATCACGCCCCAAAAACCTCATATACCCATCCCGGACTTCTACCTGATCGCCGGTGCACATCCAGCCTTCCTCATCGATCGGGCAGGGAGCATTCAAATATCCCGCCATATTGGCTTCCGACCGGACCCACAATACATCATCGACGACCTTGGTCTCAAACCCTTTGCCGCCAATTTGCACCCACGCCGAATCATCGCTCTCCGATTTCGAGCGCAATACTCCCAGTTCAGAAAGGCCGTACGTCTGCTTCAGCCGGGCGTTGGGAAACGTCTCCCGCACTTTTTTCAGCGTAGCGTCAGACATCATTTCGGTCCCATACGTAATCAACTGGATGGAAGAAAGATCATGGTTTTTATATTCCTCTGAAACGATCAGGAAATTCAGGAAGGTGGGCGTAGTCGGCAGCAGATTGGCCGACGATTGTTCAATGGCTCGGCATACCGCTTCCGGAGAGCGATCTTCCACGCATACGCCGGTTCCGCCATAAGCAAAGGTTGATAATAACGTGTTGAATCCGCCGAAATGATCCATCAGCAGAAACAGCACCGTGCGCCGGCCCTGCCGCTTCTCGGTGAATTTTCGCATGACCTGTTCGCAATCCTGCAATATTCCCTTGGGCGCACCGGTGGAACCCGAACTGAACACAATGAGACCCGGATGCTCCCGCTCCGTAAACGATGTCACCAACGCCGGAACTTGAGCATCGGACTGCTCTTCGATGCAGAAGGTGTCCTCCGGGGAAAAGCGAATCCTCCATTGAACGCCGGCAATGCGGGCAAACTCCGGGGCTTCCTTTTCGATTTCATGCGTAAACGGGACAATAACGGCCTTCATTTCCATCAAGGCAAAGAAAAGTGCGCAGACCTGGGGCGAATAATCCCCGTATACTCCGCAAACCGTGCCTCTGGTAATTCCCAGCCGCTTGAGCCGATCGGTCCATTCATCCATCAGAGAACACAGATCGGTATAGGAAAAAAGTTTGTTTCGCCAGTACAAGGCAATCTCGCCGCCTTGACTGCGCATGCGCGAAATAATTTCGGTGATTGCTTTCATAACACACATCCTGGCGCAATAAGCTGCGAATGATCAGAATCCCTTTACCCATCAACCAACGGTTATAGTTTACAACCATTGGTTGCCAACTGCAATATTTATCCATTTTTCCACAACTTTTTGAACCACGCAAAAACGGCTCCCCGGACAAAATCCGAGAAGCCGTTTGTATGAGCAGAATCTGTTTACACCGCCGCTTTGTCCATCGTCAGCGCAGGGCGTCGTCGATGCCAGTCCGTCACCTTTTGGTACTGCGCGCCGACTGCCAGCAGCAACGGTTCGGCCAGCAGCGGACCCACCAATTGCATCCCGATCGGCAATCCTTTTGTCGTCTCAAAACCAACCGGAACCGTCAGCGCCGGCAGTCCGGAGTTGGTAAACGGGCCGTTGAAAACCGGATTGCCGGTGCCATAGCCGAAAGGAGCAACCGTAGGCGTCGACGGAGTCAGTAGAATATCCACGGTATCAAACAACTTCAGCAATTCGCTGCGAAACACCGTCCGAATCCTTTGCGCCTGCAGATAGTCGACCGCCAGAGTTTGGCGTCCCATGGCGATCTGCTCCCGGATATACGGGCCGAATTTTTCCGCCGCCCGGGAGTACGGTTCCTGATGATAAGACGCCGCTTCCGCCCGCATTACAATTTGCAGGGAAGCCACGGCTTCCAGCATGCTCGGCGGCAAATCCACCGGCCGGACTTGGAAGCCCATTTTTTCCAGCACTTTCACGGCCTGTTCCACCGCCTGCGTTACGGCCGGCTCTTCAGCCTGAAAAAACGAAGTCGGCAATCCGATCACCTTGCCTGCAACCGATGTCTCCAACGACTCGGCATACGCAGGAATTCCGACCAACAGAGACGCCGGGTCCAGCGGATCATACCCGGCAATCGCGGACAGCACCAGTGCATTGTCTTCCGCGGTGTGGGTAAATGCGCCCAAGTGATCCAGACTCCAGCTTGCAGGAATTACCCCTCTCCGGCTGACCAGCCCATACGTCGATTTTATGCAGCTGAGACCGTTAAAAGCCGCCGGTCGGAGTAAAGATCCCACCGTCTGCGTTCCCAATGCAAAGAGCGCCATGGAGGCAGCTACGGCAGCCGCCGAGCCCGAGCTTGACCCTCCCGGGGTATGCGCCAGATTCCAGGGATTTCGGGTCTCCGGTTCGCCCCCCAGAAAAGCAAATTCGGTCGTCGTTGTTTTGCCCAGCAAAATGGCTCCGGCATCCGACAGTTTATGAATGATCGTTGCATTTTCCGCAGGTGTGAAGTCCGGGTCTACCTGCGATCCGCCGCTGGTGCGAATCCCTGCCGTGTAAATAATGTCTTTCGCCCCATACGGAATCCCATGCAACGGCCCCCGGTATTGATTTTGCGAAATTTCGCGTTCTGCCTGCCGGGCTTGGGTGAGAGCCTGCTCCGGCGTCAAGGTGACCCACGCCTTCACTTTTCCCTCGACTTGATCGATCCTGTCCAAACAGGCCGTCACCAGTTCCACCGGCGACAACTCCCGCGCCTTGATCAACTCCGCCGCTTGTTTCAGCGTAAGTGTTTCCATATTCATCGTACTCATCGGCTCACTTCCCGCCCCGGCAAATCTGCGGCTCTATCTCGCGCGGCATCGGGTAGGCGCGGATCAGCCGGACTTCCGCGGTAAACTTTTCCCAGGCTTCGGCGCTGACCAGAGAAGTCGGAAGCTGTAGTTTCAGTTGTCGTTGTTCTTTGGCATGGGTTATCAGCTGCGCATGCAGATTGATCAATACAAGTCACCCTTTCCCGTGAATCCTATTTTTTGGTGAAGCTGGGGTCAACGATATCGCCGTACGGAATGTCCGTTTTCAAATTGCCGATGAATTTCTGAACATCAATGGCGGATTTATACGCCGATTCCGTTACCAACCCTTTGGGCAGATACACGTTGCTGTCAATCATTCGTTTTACCGCTTTGTTCACGACTTCCGGGGCCATATTGGGAAACTCTTTCCGGGCAATCGCCTGCGCTTCCGCCGGATTCGCGTGAATGTAGGCCAGGGATTCTTCCATCGCCTTGACGAAGCGAGCCACCAATTCCGGCTTTTCCTTGATCAGTTTCACAGAGGCGTTGGCGGTGGAAAAGGCAAAATCCGGATAAATTTTGGTGAAATCACAAACGATCTCCAAGCCTTGCGCAACGCCCTGATCCGCCTGCGGTTCATACACGATGGCGACATCCGCCTGATTGGCCAGCACCGGCCCCAGCTCCGATCCGTTCTGAACTTCGGTAATCGTCAGGTCGGTTTTTGCATCAATCTTGTTATCAATGAGCAGCTTGCGGAATAGAGTATTGGAAGTAGTCGGGGCCAAGCCGACGACGATTTTTTTGCCTTTGAAATCCTCAGGCTTCGAAATTGTGACGCCTTTCTTCGCCAGTACCCACACCGGTGCGCTATTGGCAACGGCATTCAGGGCGCGGGTTTCTCCCCCCTTGGCTTTTGCAAAGGCGACGTGCTCGGGACCGTGCACCGAGAATTGCGCTTCACCCGACAAAACCGAGGCCAGGGCGGTAGGGCCGCTGCCTGCCGCACGAATGGCAGTGACTTCGATTTTGTTTTGTGTGAAGAAACCTTTCTCACGGGCTACATAGAGAGGCAAATACAGCAAGGAATGAAACGCTTCCGTAATCAACACTTTGTCGTTTGACGCCGCAGCCGGTTTGCCCGGCGCCGCCGCGGGCGCATCCTGCTTGCCGCAACCTGCGAGCAGCAACGCCAGAATCATCATCATACTAAACATTTTTATCCATGTTGTTTTTTTGCTCATTTTTTACTTCCCCTTTATTTTTAAATTGATTTCGTCTGCCGAAGTGATCGCCGGAATTTTAGGCAGCCGCCGCTCGTCCGCCTTGCGCAGAATTTTCATTCCAGGGCAGGATGCGGGTTTCCATGTATCCCACCGCCGCATAGAGCATCATCGCAACGAACATCAGCATGAATACCCCTACCCATACGGCAGGCAAGTTGAACAAATTTCCTTCGACAAAAACCATGTGTCCCAATCCCTTTTCGGAGGAAATGAACTCACCGCCGACCACGGAAATCAGGGCCAGACCGATATTGATCCGAAATGCCGAAATAATCCACGGCAATGACGAAGGAACAATGATTTTTGCGAAAATCTGCGACTTTTTGGCGCCAAAGGATTTCATCAAGTTGATTTGCGAAGGATCAATCTGATGGGTTGCCTGATAGGCGGACAAGAGCGCCACAACCATGGTCGCAATGGTAGCCAGCACAATCTTGGAGAAAAGACCGGAACCGAACCAGATAATAATCATCGGCGCCAGCGCAATTTTGGGAACGCCGTTCAGCGCCACCACAAACGGGTCGATCACGCGGGCAACCAGCTTGAAATACCACATGATCAGGCCAATCGCCGACCCCACAAGGCTGCCGATCAAAAAACCGATCAGTGTGGCGTAAACGGTAGCGCCCACATCCGCAGCCAAACGCCCGCTGACGATCATTTCATACGCCGCCTGATAAATCGTAACCGGGGAACCCATCAAAAACGCATTCACAGCCCCCATTTTTACTGCGAGTTCCCACAACGCCATCACGCAGCCCACAATGGACAGCCGCCACAGGAGCGTCTGTATCTGTCGGCTTCGAAAAAAGCCCCGCCATTTTGCCGATTTGGGAACAAGTTCTGCGCCGGTCGTTTTTCGCGGCAAACTCAGCTCCACAACGTTTGACGATTTTTCCGCCATCAATGACACCCCCCTATCTGAATATCCAAATCACGCCAGATCGATTCAAAAAACTCTTTGAACTTTTGATCGGAACGAGCCTTCATGACCGAACCATGGCGAGCCGCCAACCGTATATCATAGGTTTTTTTCACCAGAGTCGGCCGTTTGGTCATTACCGCCACCCGGTCGGAAAGGGCAATCGCCTCTTCAATATCGTGCGTAATCAACACGCAGGTTTTGTTTTCATTTTTCAGGATTGCGAGAATCTCTTCTTCCAGCACCAACCGGGTCTGATAATCCAGTGCGGAAAAGGGTTCATCCAGCATGATGATGTCCGGATTGGTCACCAGAGTCCGAATGAGGGCGACTCTTTGCCGCATCCCTCCGGACAGCATGGCCGGATAAGAATCCGCGAAGGAAATCAGGCCATAACGCTCCAGATATCCGCGCGCCAGATCATAGCGTTCTTTTTTCTTCATCCCCTGAATCTCCAGTCCAATGCTGACGTTATCCAGCACACTGCGCCAGGGCAGCAGCAAATCGCGCTGCATCATGTATCCGACATGGCCGGTCGTCTTGTTGATCTCTTCGCCGTGAACCATGACCCTGCCGGAATCCGGTTCCAGCAATCCGGCAATGATGTTGAAAATGGTGCTTTTGCCGCAGCCGCTCGGACCAATGATGCTCAAAAACTCCTGACGTCTTACGGATAAATTGACGCCTGACAAAACCTCGATACTTTCACCCGACGGGTGCACAAAGGACTTAAATACATCACAAACCTCAATTACATCCTCTGACAATTCAACCTGCGACACACTTTCCATCCGTGCTGCTGATGCGCTGGGCGTCATTTCATCCAACTCCTTTGCTTTTAAAATCATATAAAAAGGCGCCGGTCGCGTTTTTCACACAACACAGCGCCATTGCCGGTAAAAAGCCGTTACAAGTTCATTCAAACTCGCAACGGCTTCAGTGCCTTTTGTTAACTTATCGATAGTATACTTCTGTCCGACCGGCCTGTCAACCCATTACCGAAAAAATGTGTGGTTAAATGGGTTCTACGGTTTTTGCGGAAATTCAGAGCAATTGTACCAGCCCGGAATCACCATCTGATTGCGGCTGTTGTACAACGTTTTATGGCCAAAATGGAGTGAGGCGAACACCGCAAGGCACACCACCGTACAGATGGCAATCATGATCGCGATCTGATACAAAATCGCCGTCATAGGCAACGTTCCCGAGAGAATCTGGCCTGTCATCATTCCCGGCAAGGATACCACTCCCATTCCGACCATGGAATTCATCGTCGGCAGCAGCGCCGTTTCAAGCGCATTGTTGACGAACGGCAGCAGAATCTTCGCCGGCCGCACCCCTAGATTGAGCAGGGTTTCAATCCGGCTTTTCTCCGCTTCGATGCTTTCCGTAAAACTTTTCATCGCCAGATTCAGGCCGGTCATGGCATTGCCGAAGATCATGCCGCTCAGGGGAATCGCATATTGTGGATTGAACCAACCCGTTCCGATAACAATTTTGATAAAAAACATCTCGATCAACAAGCCCGCCCCGGCAAGGGAAAAGCCGATGATCCATTGAAAGCGCCGGTTAAGCCCGGGATTTTTGGACAGTACCCGATGAATGGAAAAACCGATCATGCCGCCCAGATAAAGCGCGGTAAACATCGGCTGCGGATTGCCGAATATATAAGTTAAAATCAATCCGGCCAGCACCAGCTGCACTGTCATCCGCAGGCTGGCCACCAGCAGCAGTCTCGTTTGATTGATTTTGTTTCTCTTCATAATGGCCAAAACAATCACCAACAGCAAATAGACCAGGCCAAATTGAAGCAGATTCAGTTCAATAATGCCGTTCATCGTTCCGCCGCCTTTTCCAGATCAAGGATGTGGTCGCCGTACTTTTCGGCCAACGCCGGATCATGGCTGATAACCAGCAACGTTATGTCCGTTTCTTTGGCAAAGGCGCGCAGATTTTCCATCAGCCGGTTCGCGGTCTCTCCATCCAATGCCGATGTCGGTTCATCCAGCATCAATACCCGCGGGAGAAAAGAAAGACAAATCGCCAAATAGACTCGCTGCCGTTCCCCGCCGGACATCGTATTGCAGCCGGCTGCCAGCGGAAAATCGGCGCAGCACAGGCGCAAAAAGCGTTCCATGCTCTCCTCCGCAGGTAAGGGAAGCTCCCGATATTCGTAAAAAATCGCAAAATTTTCCCGGATGGTTCCGGGGAAAAGGAACACTCCCTGACTGACCAGCAGCACTTCCTTCCGCAACGTGAGTGTGTCCAGTTTGCTTATATCCGTTCCCTGATAATAAACGGCTCCTTCATCCGGACAATAAATCCCGTTAAACAGCTTAAACAGCGAACTCTTGCCGCTGCCGCTCCGCCCTGTGATAAACGTCGTCTCCGCAGGGGCAATCGCAAGCGGCGGAAATTCCAAAATATCCATAAACTTCAATCTGTCGCAAGATAGCACAGGTTTCATCCATGTTCTCCCTTCTGCAGGCATCCTTTACTCTTTTATTATTTTCCGGTTGCCCCGATCAATTTCCTGCAAAAATAATCCTCTCAAACGAAAAGAGACTTGGCGAAAAAGCCAAGTCCCCTTTTCCTTTACTCGATTCGAAGTCGTATCGCTCCACTCATTTTGTCAGAATGCGCCGAACCACTTCCACCAATATCCCGGCTCCCAGCGGCAGCGCCTTTTGATCAAACGACATGCCCGGATGATGCAGCCCGGGTTTTAGGTCGCAGCCCAGCCCGATATATCCCGCCTTGATGTGCGGGTACTTTTTGGCGAAAAAGTGAAAATCTTCGCCGCCCGGAGTGACGATGGGCGCAAGAACTCCATCCGGTCCAAGAACCGAACTGATGGCTTCACGCGCCACAGCCACCATCTCCGCGTCATACTCCGCAGCAGGCACGCCGCCTTTCACACGGGTGGTTCCTTTGGCGCCCACACTGGCGGATGCATTTTCGACTGCCTTGGTCAGACTGCCGAGCAGTTTGTCCATCACTTCATTTTCCTGAGCCCTCAGATCAAAAGCCATTTCCGCCCGGTCGGGAATGGCGTTCAGCGTTGCGCCGCCGGCCTGAAGTTTGGTTGTTTTAATGGAACTGGGAATGACGGGGTTGATGTGAATGGCATTCACGGCTTGAACGACCGCGGCGGCTGCATCAATCGCATTGACGCCGAGGTGCGGCCTGGCTCCATGTGCAGTCACGCCTTCAATGCTTGCCTCGACAATATAGGAAGCACCGTGCTGCAGCGCAGGCGTGGCTTGTCCCATGCGCGCTTCCTGTTCCGGCCGCAAATGGATTCCAAAAACGATGTCCACGTCGGCCAGTTTCCCTGTGTCGATAACGGCCAAGGCGCCGCTCAGCGTCTCTTCCGCCGGTTGAAACAAAATACGCAGCTCACCGCAAGGAATTCCTTCCTCTTTAAGGAATTTCGCCGCAGTGAGAACCATGGCGGAATGGGCGTCATGACCGCAGGAATGCACACACTTTTCCACTCCGTCAACCACATGAGACAGCGCATCCATGTCCGCCCGCAGCAACACGACTGGTCCAGGCTTGCCACTTGGCAGACGGCCGATGACCCCCGTGCCGCCAATCCCCGTCAGAACGGTAAACCCTGCCTCTTTCAGCTCCTGCGCCAGATACTCGGCGGTTCGGTGTTCATGGAAAGCAAGCTCGGGCATGGCATGAAGCGTTCGGTATAGGGAAAGCACTTTTTCTTCATCAATTTTTGCAGACATAAACGGACCCCTCCTTTCGCGATTCACCCACTATGCAATAAAACGCATGATGAACATTGCAATACAAGCATTCAGGATACAGATGCCAAAAAGCATGGTGTAATAACGATTCTGCACACCGGCTGTGCCCAACAGCCGCCCCATGTACTGGATTTGCGCGCCCATCAAAAAAATGGCGGGAAACAGGATGGTGATATGCGTAGCGTTCAGCGTCTGGCCGGCGTATAAGCTCGCGGCCACACCGACGCCCCCGCCCATCGAAAGCCATGCGCCGATCAACACGGCAATGGACTGCCCCGGCAAACCGAACACTCCCATAACCGGGCCGAACAGTTTTCCCAATATATCCAGCAGGCCCGTGACCCGCAGCACCTGAATCAATACATAAGCCATCAGGACGTTGGGTAAAACACTGTTCACACAGACGCTCCATCCCTTTTTGGCGCCATCTACAAAAACTTCGGTCAAAGGTTTCCTCGGCATGTCAGGATACCTCCTTTTCGAACTTGTTCAGATAGATGCGCATGAGATTGGCGCCGAAAAACTTTAACCCGAAGATCAGAACCAACGGTACGACAATCGGAACGCTCAGGATGCCGAACAACGCAGCGCCGGTGGACAGAAAATTGGTAATGGTCCCGCCTGCCGAGAATTGGAAGGCGGCAAAAACCGTTTTTTCATTTTCGGTGATATTGCCGTTTTCTCTGAGCATGCGCGTCATGCTGGCTCCGGCATCCGTGCTTTGCAAACTGCTGACCAGAGCCAGTCCGGCTATCCCCGGAATTCCCAGCAGCGGTCGCAGCACCGGAGTCAACAGCTTTTGCCCCGCTTTCAGGCCACCCAGATAATCGACAATTTCTACCACGCCCAAGGCCAGCATCACCGCCGGAAACAACGTCAGGGCGAACATGAAGCCATCCCGCGCACCGAGTCCGCCTTGCCCCTGGAACGTTGCTTTCGCAGCATCTTTCATGACGCCGAACTTGCCGTTGATTGTGTTAAAGTCCAGTGCAGTAATCGGTCCGCTGGATTTTGCCAGTAACCCGGAAAAGAACACGATGGCGAAAATCAAGGCCAGATACCCATACCAAGGAACCTTGAACGATTCAGGAGCTTGAGACGGTTGTTGTTTTTTTTCTTCTTCAGACATCGTAACACCTCCCACATTAAAATAGAATACTTGCACTTTTCAAACTATATGATTGCTGATATTATATATTTAAGGTCAACTACTAAAAAAGGTCTTTAACTTGTCTTAAACTTATTTTTCCGCTAAGGGAGGCAACTGGATTGAAAGCTGGGATTGTGGGTCCCGCCGGTAGGGTGGAAAAAATCAGCCGTGTGATTCGCTGTGATTTTCCCGACATCGAACTGGTTCCCCTGATCTATGATGTATATACGGAAGCCCCCAACATCATCAAGTATCAACAGCCTTATCTGGATGCCATTGTAATCGCCGGGACCATGCCCTACGTCCTGTGCCGCCAATCCGTCCAACAAGTCATTCCCTGGGAATGCATTCCCCGCAAGGGAAGTTCCTTATTACGAGTTCTTTTGGAAACCGTTTGGTTAAAAAATTACGACATCACAAATCTGAGTTTTGATTCCGTTACGGAAGACGAATTATATGAAGTGTATGAAGAGATCGGTATCGCCCGGGAACATCTGCGCATTTTCGCCGCCCGGATTACCCCGCTGGATTCTCACTATCTGGAGTATGTGTTTAATTTTCACCGGGAAAAATTCAGCACCGGTCAGGTCTGTTGTTGTTTGAGCCCGCTGGAAATCGTCTACAAGGATTTACAGGCGGCCAACATCCCTTGTCTGCTGATCTCGCCCACAGCCAATGTAATTAAGGAAACCTTGCTGAAACTGCAGTTGAGTCACCAGATTCAACTCAGTCAACAAAGCCAGATTGTTGCCATCAGCATCCATATCGATACCGTCAATGAACATTCTTTCTTCAACGACGAGTACCAATGCATGATCAACAAGACCACCATTTCCAAATACGTGTACCAGTTTGCCCAACGGATGCAGGCCGCAGTGGTGGAAATGGGCTCCACCGAATTTCTGTTGATCTCCACCCGCTATTCCTTGGAAATGGAAACGAACAATTTGGAAAATCTGAATTTGGTTTATGAAATTGCCCAAAATACGGCAAGCACCGTCAGCGTCGGCATCGGCTTCGGCAAGACCGCGCAAACCGCCAAACACGGAGCAACCCTGGGAATGGACCG
>CAZSRN010000043.1:0-1565 GCA_964609115.1 uncultured Veillonellaceae bacterium
AGTGTCTTTGCCGGCGTGGTTTGGAGAAAAGGAGGAAAAAGCCAATGCGAATCCTATTGGTGGATGATGACCAGAGCAGCCGGCAATCCATTGCATGGTTTCTCAAACGGCAAAATCACGAAGTGACAGAGTGCGCCAACGCGGAACATGCACTTATGCAAATAGCCGCACATGATTTCCCGTTGGTATTGTCGGATATTTATATGCCGGGCATGACGGGGCATGAACTGACTGCAGCCATAAAAGCGCTGCCGGATAGTTGGCGGACAGATATCGTTTTGTTCTCGGGCCAGGCGAATCTGAAGTCGGCGATTATGGCCCTGCGTGGCGGAGTCTATGATTATCTGGAAAAACCTGTGGATGTTGAAGAACTGAGCGCCGTCGTCGAGCGGTCGGCGGAACATCAGTCGCTGCTTCGGGAGAATCATCTGCTGACGAAAAAGTTTGATGACGCCGTGGAGGTTGCTACCGAAGAAACCCGGCGCGACTATTCGCGGATGAATCAGGCTGCATCTCAGGCATTCGTCGGCCAAGCGGGGATTTTTTCCGAAGCGATGCACCGGCTCTGGGATCTGGCCCACAAATTTCACACGGACAGAACGATCCCTGTCTTGATTGAAGGAGAAACCGGCGTTGGGAAAGAGGTGTTCGCCAGAGCGATCCATCTGGGTCCGCACGGCGATACGACAACGGCCGGGGTCTTCGTCGACATCAATTGCGCCGCGATCACTGCCGGCCTGTTCGAGAGCGAACTGTTCGGCTATGAAGCCGGTTCTTATACCGGCAGTAGCAGCAAGGGGCAAAAAGGGAAACTGGATTTGGCCAAAGGCGGCACTTTGTTTCTGGATGAAGTGGGGGAATTGCCGCCGGCATTGCAGGGCAAGCTGCTCAGAGTACTGCAGGAGCGGGAATACTATCGGGTGGGCGGCTTAAAAAAAATCAAGCTGGATGCCCGGATCATCTGCGCAACGAACCAACCGCTCGCGGAATGCGTGGAAAAGGGGTTGTTTCGCCGTGATTTGTATTTCAGATTAAAGGTGGGGCATCTTGTGATTCCACCGCTGCGCGAGCGCCGGGAAGAAATCGCACCGATCGCGGCGCTGTTCTTGCACGATTTTGCCCGCAAGAAACGGAAGCCGGTCAAAACGATTCCACCGGAGGCGCTGCGAGTGTTGGAGGCTTATGATTGGCCCGGCAATATCAGGGAACTGAAAAACGTAATGGAACTGGCCGTCTTCGCCTCGGTGGGGGAGGAAATCGGCGTAAAGCAATTCTGTGCTTTGTGTCCGCAGGGGCAGAGCCCGGTTTTTTCCACTTCCACAGACGAAGGCGTACAAACCGAGGGTTTGGTGCTGCCGTTCCCGGCGCAGGGGCATTCGTTGAAACAGTATGTGGACGACATTATCAAAAAAGTTTTGGCGGCCCATGGAGACAATCAGACGCTTACCGCCAAATATCTGGGCATATCCCGCCGAGCGTTGTCCTACCGTCTGGAGAACAAGCACGGTGACCTGGAGGAATTTTAGCCGCGAGTCCTCAAATAAGTTGCAAAATCTTCTCAACAA
>CAZSRN010000043.1:1575-3086 GCA_964609115.1 uncultured Veillonellaceae bacterium
GTTTTTGATATATCGAGCCGGAGGAGGTCTTTGCGGAGTATCCGCTGAAACCCTTGATAAATAAGCGTTTTTCACGAAAGCATGTCTTGTTGGCATGCTTTTTGCTATTTACCATGGGTGAACACAAGATTTATTCATCGTAAAGACTATAAAGAAAGTAGGTGTCATGTTGAAAATACTGTTGGTGGATGATGACGCTGGTTCACTGCGAGGGTTGGCGTTGGCGCTTAAAATGCTCAAGCATAGTTGCGATGCGTTTTGCAATCCGCTTGATGCGTGGGAAAGCTTCAAGACCGGCAGTTATGATGTGGTACTTACCGATATCTGCATGCCTGGACTAAACGGCATTCAATTGGGAAACCGAATGAAACAGCTGCGTTCGGACGCCTGCATCCTCTATATGT
The DNA here is from genome assembly GCA_964609115.1 of uncultured Veillonellaceae bacterium. Taxonomy (GTDB): domain Bacteria; phylum Bacillota; class Negativicutes; order UBA1444; family UBA1444; genus UBA1444. The sequence continues at coordinate 1,980 of CAZSRN010000043.1, forward strand.
CGGGTCAGTTGTCAGGAACTGTGGCAGAGAAACTGCTGAATGGAGGGAAGCCGGTTAAACTCATTCGCAAGCCGATTGAGTTTAACGAGCTCCGTAAGTTTTTGACTCAGACTGTTATCCAGGATAATGCTGGGGCGGTCGTACAATAGCAGAACTTTGTTTTGGAAGTGCTGATCGCGATTGATGATTGTGGCTAACCTCGCATGATAAAGGGGAGATTTCGACAGTGCTGATCGCTGCTTTGCTTGCCTACACGGCAGCAATATTGAATCTGGGGCTAGGCGTGTGGGTCTTTCTCGCGAATCGCCATTCCCGCACCAACTATGTGTTTTTAATGATGTGTATAACGCTTTGCTTTTGGGGAAGCGGGTATACGTTTACGCTTACTGCGCCCAGCGCAGCTGCAGCGATGAATTGGCGAGCCTTTTCTGCGATCGGCTGGTGTTTCTTTTACAGCGTTTTTCTTTTATTTGCCATTTATTTTACAGGGTATAAAGGGTGGCTGGCAAAGCCCTTTGTCAAAAAAATCCTCCACGTGCCTCCGCTGGTTTTCTTTCTCTACAATGCGGTTTTGTCACCGGAACATCTGACATACACCCAATGGGGCTGGGTATACATATACACAGCGGAAGTGGGTTGGCAGACAGCCTTCATTGTTTACTACACAAGCTATGCGATGATGGGCTTCCGGCTAATTTACCGCTGGGGAAAGCGGGCTGACACTCTTCGGGAAAAACGCCAGGCCCAGATTATCGTCAGGGCGATGATGACGGTCTATGTCCTCGCAGTTCCTTTTGACACCTACTTGCCGTTGTTGGGATATCCAGTGTTGCCGATGGCTATTTTGCTTTCGACAATTTTTACGGCGGCGATCTCCTATGCCATCGTGCGGTACAAGTTGTTGACGCTCAATTTTGATACGGCTGCGAACCAAATTTTGCAAAGAATGATTGATCCGGTTCTTCTGGTGGGGAACGACACAATAATTCGGGAAGTCAATGCCGGTTTTTTGGAGTTGACCGGGTTTGGCGAACAGGAATTGGTGGGGCGGAATTTATCCGCTGTCATTGCTAATCGCAAGAGCGAGGATATATACCGGTTGATGTC
>CAZSRN010000043.1:3096-11027 GCA_964609115.1 uncultured Veillonellaceae bacterium
TGCTGCTGAAGACGAGCATTCCGACAGTGACGCTTCCCTGCCTGCTATCCAGCAAGGCGCTGCAGGATGAATTCGGTGAGACTCTGGGAAAGATTATTTTGTTGCATGATATCAGCGACCGGAAACATTATGAAGAACGGCTGCAGCAAGCCAACGATGAGCTGGAAGCCAAAGTGAAGGCCCGAACAACTGAGCTTGCACACAGCAATTTGTCGCTGCAGCAAGAAGTGCTGGATCGAACAGCGGCGGAAACGCAAGCGCTATATGCCGCCAATTTCGACATTCTCACCGGCTTGCCCAATCGCCGTCAATTTTGTGACAAAGCCAACGTGGCAATCACAAAAGCAGAGGTGTTTGGCGACATTCTAGCTGTTATATTCTTTGATTTGGACAATTTCAAAACGCTTAATGATTCTTTTGGACACCCACACGGGGACTTGGCGCTGGAAGAAGTTGCGGCGCGGATGCGAAGCATCGTCCGCAAGGATGATGCCCTGTGCCGTATCGGCGGCGACGAATTTTTGTTGCTCATGGAAGGGCTCAATCATAAGGATCTTCATAACACGGTGGTTAAACATGTTGAACGGTTCAAACAACTTTTCGAAAAACCGTTTTTCATCAATGGAAGAGAATCATTTCTCTCGGTCAGCATGGGAATCGCATTATATCCTGACGACGGCAGAGACGCCGATTCTTTGATAAAAAACGCCGATATTGCGATGTATGCCGCGAAACGAGACGGAAAAAACAACTACCGCTTTTCATCGGCCCGGATAAAAAAGAAAGTGCTCGAAAAGAATCAAATTCGCAACAACCTTTTTCGTGCGGTGGAAAAGGGTGAAATGGAACTGTATTATCAACCGCAAATCCATCTAAACACTCGCCGGATTAGTGGGGTGGAAGTGTTATTGCGGTGGCGCATGAATGGCGAAAAACCAATTTCACCCTGCCAATTTATCCCCATTGCGGAAGAAACGGGCCTTATCGTTCCCATCGGAAATTGGATCATGCATCAAGCCTGCGCCCGGTTGAAGCGCTGGCATGAGCAGGGTTTTTCACATTTGACCATGGCGGTCAATTTATCGGTCCGACAATTGAGAGAACGCAATTTTGAAGAGCAGGTCACATCCTGTATTGCGACAACCGGCATTGATCCCAAACAGATTGAGTTTGAAATTACGGAAAGCATGGCTTTTACTCAAGATGAGGGGATCGCTTCCATTTTGGAGCGAATGAAGCAACACCATGTTTCCATCGCTGTTGATGATTTTGGCACCGATTATTCTTCGTTTATGACGATCAAAACAGTAATGGTGGATCGGCTGAAGATCGCCCAGCCTTTTATTTCCGGCATTGGCAAGAATAAGAAAGACGAAGCGATAGTCAGCTCCATCATTGATCTGGCGCACAATCTCAAATTGAAGGTCATTGCGGAAGGCGTAGAAACCGACGAAGAACTGGAGTATCTGGTTCAGAAAGGTTGCGATGAAATCCAGGGATATTGCTTTCATCGCCCGATGACGGCTCATAGGATGGAAGCCCTTTTACATAGAGAAGAGACGGATAATTGCGGTATGAATTCTTTAAAAGAGAAAGGAGTATTAGTGTAAATGAAGATTGGAGCTAAACGGGCGCAAACCGAGGCCTGAACCAACTTCGTCGCCATCAATGGGCAAATCGGCCAAGTTCCGGATATAAGGAGGAGCTAATATGGCGAACGAAGACTATGAACTTCCTAAGTAATGCGTTGAAAAATTAGCCTCAAGTTGGATATAGATAAAACAAGAATGAAGGAGTGTTACTTTGAAAAGAATTACCGTTGGAACTCAGTTGGGGATGCTGTTGTCGGCTATTTTGGTACTCATGGTTGTTTTGCTTGGGATTGTCATGGTTGAATTCAAAGGGGTAAGCGAAGAGTATCAAGGCATGCTGTCCGGCCCGGTAGTGCGGACGCAGGCATTGCAAAAAGCGCAAGATGATTTTCATGAAGGCTTAAGCGAAATGCGGGGATATATAGCATACGGCGACGAAAAATTTGCTTCAGAGACATTGCGCAGACTAAAACTTAGCCAGGAAGAAGTTCGCAAGTTTACAGAAACCGTAACAGCCGCAGAAAGCAAGCAGATTGGTGAAAAACTGAACGCCGAGCTGACATCATATGTCGATATTCTGACACGGGTTATCACGTTAAAGCAAAAGAATGATCCACAATCCGGCGTCGTTTTAGCATCTGGCAGACAAAAGACGGAGACGGTCAACAAATATTTTGACGACATCCTCAAAGTCCAAAATGCCGCATTGGGAAAACGCGTTCAAGACTTGAACAATCGGCAAAGAACAATTTTGCTTTCCGTGATTGGCGCCAGCGTGGCCGGAATTGTGCTTGCCATAGTGGCGGCGATATGGTTTGGGCGACAATTGGCCCGACGGCTGAACATTCTGCGGGAAGCGTTGTTGACGGTCGGCGCGCTGGACTTATCGCAGAAAGATGTTCATGCCAGCCGTAATGACGAAATTGGTGATATGGCCGAGGCGATTATCACCATGAAGCGGGCATTACGGGACATTGTCCGGATGGTGAGAGGCAATGCCGATACGGTTGCAGCTTCCAGCGAAGAACTCACGGCCTCCGTCGCCGAACAGTTGCGAGTGTCCAATGGAATTGCTCAAACCATAACGGATGTTGCTGCGGGATCGGTGCAGAACACAACGAATATAACCGAGATTTCGGCGGTGATTCAAGAAATTAACGCCAGCGCCGAAGAAATGGCGGCTAATGCCTCGCAAGTCAATCATATCAGCCAAGAAGCCGTGCAATATGCAAACCAGGGAATGAATCTTGTGCACAAAGTAGTGAATCAAAACGAAGTCGTCGGAAACTCCATGGATGAAATCACCCGGATTTCCGAAGTGCTGGTTCAGCGATCCGCCGATATTCAGCAAATCGTAGCCACCATTCGTGCGATTGCCGGGCAAACCAACTTGCTCGCACTGAATGCGGCTATCGAAGCGGCGCGAGCGGGCGAAGCGGGACGAGGGTTTGCCGTTGTTGCCGAAGAGGTCCGTAAACTGGCCGAACAAAGCGCCGGCGCGACAAACCATATCGAAGAAATCATCGGCAAAATGACGGGTGATATCCAAACATCAGTCACTGTGGTAGGGAAAGCCAATACTGAAGTAGTTGCCGGTAAAAGCGCCGTGGCAGAGACGGAAGAAGGCTTTCACGCGATTATTGAAAAACTGAAACAAGTTGGGGAAGGAATCGAGCAGATCAATCGGGCCGTCGAAGAAACCGCCAAAGGCATGGAATCCGTCGTGGGTAATGTGCAGAATATTAGTGCGGTGGCCGAAGAAACAAGCGCCAGTTCGCAGACGGTTGCGGCGTCGGCTGAGGAACAAAGCGCCAGTTTGCATGAAGTCGATTCCAGTTCCGCTGCATTGGCCAAAATGGCGATGGAACTGAATGAAGTGACTGCCAAGTTCAGATTATAGTGCTCGCAGGAAAAGCGCTGTCTCAATAACAATTGAGACAGCGCTTTTTTTGGGTTGAAATACGAGAGACAGGTTCCGAAGAACCTGCCTCTCGATGTAAAATTAAACTGCAATGAAAAATGACGATACCAATATTCAGTAGACACACGGAATCCCTCATTTCCATCGCCGCGGGCGCAGGATTTTTCCAAAATCAAGGGTTCTTTAGATGTGGTAAAATAATGCGGGGAAAAGTGCACGGGAATGCATGAATTTTGTACACAGGGGTGCGGGCATGGAGTTGCAGCAATTGCAGTATGTGGTGGAAGTTGCACGGCAAAAGAATTTCACACGGGCTGCGGATAAAATTAATGTCAGTCAATCGACTCTTTCGCAACAGATCGCCAAATTGGAGGATGAGCTGGGGGTCAAATTATTTGACCGCAAGTCCCGCACCGTTGGATTGACACAGGTCGGGGAAGAATTTATCAATCAGGCGAAAGTCTTGTTGGAGGATCTGGAAAAATCAAAACAAATTGTTCAGGAATATAAAGGTCTGGTTAAGGGAACATTAAGAATCGGCGCGATTGCTTCATTGGGGCGGATTGCTTTTGCCAACATGATGACTGAATTCTATCGGCAATATCCCGGTGTGAAGCTTGAAATTGTGCAGGTCGGTACATATGGACTGCTCGACCGGTTAGCCGCCAAAGAAATTGATGTTGCTTTTGTGATCATGCCGGCGGAAGACCAATACAGAGACATCGATTTCCGGCATTTGGCATATGACGGCTATGTTCTGGCCCTCCCGGCATCTCATCGGCTGGCAGGGAAAAAAACGCTGGATTTAACGGAGATTGCTTCAGAAAATTTTATTTTTCATCCGGCAACGGACCGCATGTTTTTTATTTGTCTGGAAGCCTGCCTCAAAGCCGGTTTTACACCGAATATTGTTTGTGAGAGCAATCATTCGCCTACATGCCTTTCGCTGATCAGTGCAGGAATGGGGATTGGTTTTTTTCCGCTGGAAAAGATAGAAAATACAAAATCGGATATTGCAATCGCCCAAATAAAACAGCCGCTGCAGAAAGATATTGTGGTGGCGATTCGCAAAGAAATGCAGCTGTCCCCCGTAGCGGCCACGTTTCATAAATTTGTTTTGAAATGGATTGAAACTCTGAAGTAAACGGTGTGGAAAGTCCCGGAATATGTATATAAAATAACGCAACGGCGCACACTCATCTTTTGGATAGTGTGCGCCGTTGCGTTATTGATAAAACCGATTGGTGGTATACACAATAAGAATTGCGAGTATTCTGTCAACGAAATAAGATGGATATAGGGAATGAATCGCGCAGAAAATTCGCGAAAAACAATCATGTGGAGGGAAAAGACTATGGGTACGCAAAACGGTAAGGGACTGACTCCGGAACAACAAAAAGAACTGGATCAACTGTTTGAAAAAGCGCATGCGGCTGCAGCGGCGATCGCGGATTACGACCAGGCGCAGGTGGATCGGTTGTGTCAGGCGGTGGCATGGGCCGTGGCCAATAAGAAAACATTTTTAAATTTGGTGGACATGGGGATTGAAGAAAGCGGTCTGGGCGACCCGGTATCCCGCCAAGGCAAGCGGTTCAAAATCCGTGGCGTGCTGCGGGATGCGCTGAGACAAAAAAGCGTGGGCATCATTGAAGAAATTCCCGAGAAAGGGATTGTGAAATATGCCAAACCGGTTGGGATTATCGCTTCGCTGGTGCCGACCACCAATCCGGACTTAACTCCCGGCGGACAGGCTGTATATGCGATCAAAGCCAGAGATGCGGTGATCTTTTCCCCGCATCCCCGTTCAAAAAAGACCACCTTTGAAACCGTTCGCCTCATGCGGGAAGCTCTTGCAAAATTAGGGGCGCCGGCCGATCTTCTGCAGTGTATCACCCTACCGAGTATTCCCATGACCGAAGCGTTGATGGCTCGCGCTGATCTGGTGATTGCCACCGGCGGCCGCCCGATGGTAAAATCCGCCTATAGCTCGGGGACTCCCTGCTATGGGTCCGGTGCGGGGAATGCCACCATGATTTTTGATGATACCACCGATATACAAATCGCGGCGCACAATACCATGCTGAGCAAAACATCCGATTACGGCAGCGGTTGTTCCGCAGACGGCAACCTCATCATTTATGACAAAATTTATAATGATATGCTGAAAGCCTTGGAAAGTGAAGGCGGATATTTAGCCAACGCAACCGAACGGGAACAGCTGGGAAAAGTTATGTGGGATGCAGAGGGGCATCGATTGCCTGATACGGTGGCGATCCGGCCGCAAAAACTGGCGGAAGCGGCCGGTTTCAGCATTCCGGAAGACAGAAAGTTTATTGTGGTGGAAGGCGATGGGATTGGCAAAGACCATCCATTCTCCGGCGAAAAGTTGACGACATTGTTGGCTACCCACAAATATTCCGGCGAATTTGAAAATGCGCTGGATGTGATGCGCGCCATCTATGAAGTGGGCGGCAAAGGCCATTCGGTCGGAATTTACTCCCACAACGACGAGCATATCCATCGGTTGGCGCTAGCGGCGCCGGTGAGCAGAATTATGGTTCGACAGGCGCAGTCCAAGGCAAATGCCGGAGCAGCCAACAACGGCATGCCCATGACTTCCTCCATGGGCTGCGGTACTTGGGGCGGCAATATTGTTTCTGAAAACATTTGCTTAAAACACTACATGAACACAACTTGGGTTTCACGGCCGATTCCCGCAGATATGCCCACCGATCAAGAATTGTTTGGCGAGTTCTTTGATCCGGAAATGGAAAAATAGCGCGCAGAACTTCAAAGAAATAATACAAATTGAAAGTGGGGTAATATCGTGGCTGCCAATCATGAAAAAACCAAGCTGGATCTATTCCGGGAAAATTTCGGGTTGCCGATCGCAATTGTTGTTACGCTCATTGTCTGGTTTTTACCTCAGCCGGCCGGATTGTCTGCGGTAGGCCAGCGGGCGCTGGCGTTGTTTTCCGGAATTTTTGTCCTATATTTGACAGAATCCATTCCACTGGTAGCTACCAGTATTGCCATCGTTCCACTGGCTGTTTTGATGGGGATTGTCAAGGTCGGGCCAGGGTTGGCGCCGTTTGCGTCATCCTCGGTTTTCTTAATGTTTGGAGCCTTTGTTTTAGCAGCGGCCATGATTAAAACCAAACTGGCCGAACGCCTTACCTATCATATCCTGAACATTGTCGGCAGTTCTACCCTTCAGATCACGATCGGCATTATGCTTGCCAACACCTTGTTGTCTTTTCTGATTCCGTCCAGCACGGCCCGGACGGCGATCCTGCTGCCGGTCTGCATCAGTATTATTGCGTTGTTCAATCCGGAAGGACGAACGAAATTCGGCGCCAATTTGCTGTTGACCTTAGCCTTCACCAACGCGACTATCAGCGCAGGCATTCTGACGGCAACCGTGCCGAATCCCGTTACGGTGGAACTGATTCAAAAAGCCGGAGGCCCCGCCATTTCGTATATGGAATGGCTGAAAATCGGTTTTCCGCCTGCTTTGCTCATGACAATCGTAACCTGGGCGTTTATTCAATTTATGTACAAACCTGAACACAAGGAAATTCCCGGCGGCGCCGCCTATGTGAAAAGCAGGTTGGCCGGGATGGGAAAAATGAGTTATGCGGAAACCTATACGCTGGTTGTTTTCATCTGCGTGGTGGTGTTGTGGGTAACCGGCAAGTTCACGAAAATCGATACCACGATCGCCTGCATGATCTCGACCATTCCCCTGTTTTTCCCCAAGATCGGCGTCATGACTTGGAAAGAAGCTTCCCCTCATGTCAGTTACGATGTGTTGCTGATCACCGGCGGCGGCTTGTCCTTGGGCACGTTGCTGATGACCAGCGGCGCAGCCAAATGGATGGCGGCCAGCGCTTTTGCGGCTTTCGGTCTGCATGGGATGGCCGTGTTGATGCTGTTGGTAGTCGTCATGTTTATCGTTCAGTTCATGCATTTTGTCTTTGTCGGCACGACGGTTATGGCAACCGCCATGTTGCCGATGGTTATCGCCCTGGGAATTGAAGCGGGACTGCCACCGGCGCTTCTGGCTCTACCTGCCGGTATGATTATCGGCGGCTATCCGATCCTGATGTTTTATTGCACCAATCCAAACGTGCTGGTATATGGAACGGGCCAATTAAAGGTCGGCGATTTTCCCCGGGTGGGCATTCCGGTTTCTGTTATGGCCTGCATTATATATGGGGTTTGCGCGGCGACGTACTGGCGCTGGATTGGTTTGTTTTAACAGGACAAGCCATCGAAAGGAGAAAATAGCGTGAGTGAAATAGCGGAATGGAAATGGCCGGAAAAAGTCACCCTCTGTGAGGTGGGGTTGCGCGACGGCTTGCAAAATGAAAAGAAGATCTTGAGTGTGGAAGAAAAGCTGACCCTCTTGAATATGG
>CAZSRN010000044.1:0-11018 GCA_964609115.1 uncultured Veillonellaceae bacterium
TAAATATTTGTTTAAAGAATAAAAATCAGGCACTTTGCAGGGAGGACTTGAAAAGTATGTACGAAGAAAACAAGCTGCACGGAAAAGTTTTGGTAGCACAAGGCGGGGGACCTACTGCAGTCATCAACCAATCAATGGCCGGCGTCGTTTTGGAATCGCGCAAGTTTCCCCAGGTTACACGCGTTTATGGCGCAATTAATGGAGTCAAGGGCATCGTTAATGAAGATTTTCTTGATCTGACGCAAGAAACCACACACAATTTGGAACAAGTTGCAATAACCCCGTCATCCGCTCTTTTATCGACTCGAGAAAAGCCGGATGAAAAATATTGCGATGCCATGTTTGAAGTCATGCGAGCCCATGATGTTCGGTATTTCTTTTATATTGGCGGTAACGACTCTTCCGATACCGTACGAATCATTAACGAACGGGCGGAAAGTGCGAATTATGATTTTCGAGCTATTCACATCCCAAAAACCATTGATAACGACTTGGTATTAAATGATCACACCCCAGGCTACGGCTCAGCCGCCCGATTTGTTGCCCAGGCTTTCATCGGGGCCAACCTCGACAATCGCGCTTTACCCGGAGTATACATTGGCGTAGTCATGGGACGACATGCAGGATTTCTGACAGCAGCATCTTCCGTTGCCCAAAAATATCCGTCAGATGGTCCACATCTGATTTATCTGCCGGAGCGGGCCTTTGAAATGGAACAATTTCTTGCCGATGTGAAAAAAATATACGATCGGCTCGGTTGCTGCGTCATTGCTGTTTCAGAAGGGATTCAGGATAAAGAGGGCACACCGATCATGACAAAACTGATGAACTGTGTGGAAAAAGATGCCCATGGAAACGTTCAACTATCCGGAACGGGTATGCTTGGCGATCTGCTGGCTGAAGAAATAAAAAACAAGCTACAGATTAGCCGCGTGCGTTCTGATACTTTTGGCTACCTGCAACGTTCGTTCTTCGGCTGTGTTTCCGACGTTGACCAGCACGAAGCCCGCGAGGTAGGGGAGCGGGCTGTGCAATTTGCATTATGGCACAACATGGATGGATCCGTTGTGATGGAACGTACCGGTTACTATTCTGTCGACTACCGCTTGGCTCCATTAGTTGATGTCGCGGGAAAAACCCGCCATATGCCCGACGAGTTCATCAATGCGGCGGGAAATCACATCACTGATGCATTTAAATTTTATCTGCGTCCATTACTGGGGTCCGGTTTGACGTCTGCAACTCACTTGCGCGCGCCAAAGGCGGAAAAGATTTTAAAAAAGAACGGCTAATTTGAGCCGCAAAGTAAATAAAGAAGCAGTCTTCAACCCAGAAATAGGGGGAGACTGCTTCTTTATTTATATGGATAGGGCAATTGCTATCCATTTCCGATCATTCTATTTTCTTGCGTAAATTACCCAATGCATTTTGAGATTCAGTCAGACGAGCTCTGGCTTGGGCCGAATACTCCTGTGATCTTCCCACCCAATCCGGATTGGGTGGAGCCAGAGAGAGTTTCCCTTCCAAATAATCCGCCATAATAGAAGTTGATTTGCTTAAAAGAGACAGACACTCCTTGAGAGGCATAAGAACCGCCCCAACATCCGCTGATGCATCAGGAGGCAGTGCTAATTGGGCCAGCAATGCATCGCTGCTGCGTTGAACCGTCCGATAATTTGCCGCTGTACGTTTGGGATCTCCGGCAACGTTTACTTTACGGGAATCCTCTATAAGAACAGCTGTTTTCTGCGTTACAATCGATAACTGATTAAAAGCGGTTTTTAGCGTTACGGTTGAACTTTCATTACGTATTGGGCGTGGAGTTTGCTCAGTTTCAACGGGTTGTGATGTAGTAGCGACTTTTGATTTTCCAAAAGGCCAAGACCAGGCAAAAGACTCCGGCGAAGAAAAATAAAAAAAAGATCCGCCAAATACCAACAAAACCATAAAGATATACAATATGATCCAACGTGTAATAGATGCAGCGCTGCGTACTTCACGACGTCTATCGGACGTTTCCGGCGGCAACGGCGGTAAGGCGCACAAATATTCAATTTTAGTACCGCAATTTTGACAAAATTTTTCCCGGTGTGGAATTTCGTGTCCACATTGACTGCAGAAGTGCAAAAAAGGACACCACCCATACTTTTTAATCTCTTAGTATTTTAACACGGACAGGGGGTTTCGAAAAGTCGAGTTTTTGGCGTCACCGCATTTTACTTTACATAATATATATTATCGGACTATATTATATAATGAAAAGGGGTGTTTATCAGATGATGAAAAATCGGCAATCTGATAAACACCCCAGCAATGCATTTGATTCAACTCCACATACATTAATGATTCGACCATTGCAACCTTTTAATAAGCTCCATGAATTCTCACATTCACAGTAACACTTACTTATAAGTTATCTTTAAATGTGTAACGCATGCCCGGATCATCGACCTGTCGCATGGGTATCTTGATTATTTGTCCAGGGATCAACGCTTGTGTCGGTGTCAGCCCATTACATTTTTGAATGGCGATGATTTTGTCTCGAACATCTTCATCTGCGCGAGTTGTTTTACTGGCCAGAATCCATAAAGTATCACCTGAAGAAATTTTATATGTAATTTCTTGAACCGGCTTGGGATCCAATATTCCTCCAATTGATGCAAACATATGATCTTTCAGATTAACTCCGACAAATGCAATAAGTATAAGGATACTCAAAGTTATTGTAACATCGTGCCAGAGTTTGTGCCGTTGCAGTTTTGCTTGCAAAGTCATTTTTTCGCCGCCTCTCAGAACATGTGTTCTGATTTAGATATTATCACAGAACATTTGTTCCGGCAATAGTTTTTTGCAATTATTTCGAACAAACGTTTGCGGATGCTGCCATTTACTGCTATAATGATTTTGAAAGTTTATTGTAGGAGGTGCGGTATGGGGAAAAATTCTTCTCTGAGTTTGAAACAACAACAAATTCTGGAGGTTATTCAGTCTTCCATTCGTCAAAAGGGCTATCCCCCGAGTGTAAGGGAAATTGGTGACGCAGTGGGTCTTAAATCTCCTTCTACCGTACATATGCATCTTAATAAATTGGAGCAGCTTGGCGCTATTCGCCGTGAGTCGGAAAAAAACCGTGCGATTGATGTCGTTGGCGCTTCTCCCATGCGCAACATTTCTATGGCCTCTGTTCCATTGATCGGTAGGGTAACTGCCGGACAACCCGTTCTTGCTGTGGAAAATATTGAAGAAACCTATCCCCTTCCGACTGATTTGGTAGGGCATGACGACGTGTTTATGCTAAAAGTTGACGGTGAAAGCATGATTCAAGCCGGTATCTTCGACGGAGACTTCATTATAGTCCGAGATCAGGATTCTGCGCGAAATGGAGATATTGTGGTCGCACTGGTGGATGGCGAAGAAGCGACTGTCAAACGCTTTTTCCACGAAAAGGATCGCATTCGTCTCCAACCGGAAAACGACCGCATGGATCCGATTTACTCACGAGATGTCTCTGTATTGGGTAAAGTGATCGGCGTCTATCGAAAAATGTAAAACTTTCAGCTTCCTCTCTTTGCTCTCTATTTTTTAATTCAGATATAACAAAAACAGGTGGGAGATAACTTTTTTGCGTAGTTATCTCCCACCTGTTTTTGTGTTGTAAAGTAAATTTATTTCCTTCCTGGATGAAACACGTCAATCAATCGTCGCACAAAGCCGCTAACTCCTTTGGGAGCCGGTGGCGGCAAGCCAATAAGCTTATCGGCAATCCGGGCAATGTTTTTTGCCGGGGCGCAGTCCGGTTCCAAAAGAAGTAATGGACATTGTTTCTTTAATGAACGAGAGATAGCCTTGTTTTCTTCCACCCCGCCCAAAAATTCCAGCTCTTCATTCAGATACTGTGAAACCACCCGTTTTAGTCTGGAGGCGATAATGCCGGCTTCCAGATCACCATCCACTTTGTTGATGATCAGACGCTTTTTCGCTGTGGAATGTAAAGTGTGCATGACCTTAATAATCGCATAAGCATCCGTCATGGCATGAGGTTCCGGTGTAGTAACGAATACAATTTCATCTGCGGCCAGTAAAAAATTCGACACATCGCGGGAGATGCCGGCGCCGGTATCCAATAATAAAAAATCAGCCCGCCCCTCCAGTTCATTAAAGCCGGTAATAACCCGCGTGAACTGCGATTCGCTTAGCTGAGTCAATTCCTGCAGCCCTGAGCCGCCAGGAATAAGCATGAATCCGCCCGGCGCAGATAAAGCAATATCTATAATTTGCTTTTGCCCGCTGACTACATGCCCCAAATGATATTTGGGCGATAAGCCCAGCACAACATCAACATTGGCCGTACCCAGGTCCGTATCAATAACGACTACTTTCTGTCCGGCTGACGAAAGCGCAACCGCTAAATTGGTGGTCAATGTGGTTTTTCCCACTCCACCCTTGCCGCTGGTAACGGCGATCACCCGCAGTGATGTCGCGCTAGACTTCGCGCGGCCGGAGCGGGAAACCGAAGTGGGTCGCATTAACGTATAAGAACGATTGCCGGTAATGTCACGTCCGATAATTTCAGCGGGAAGCACGAACGGAAACCCTTCTGTTCCTTTCAGTGAAACCTCTAGTTTTGCTCCCACCGGCCACAATAAGATTTTTCCATTATCATAGGGAATCCCGATTGAAAAAGTGTGGGGGGAAATTTCAACAATCCGGGTGCCAAATACCGGTCCATCCGGTTTTGAAACCAACCGAACAGAAACAGGTATGCCGACTGCTAAAGAAATTGCATCTCCGTTCGCGGAAGCAGGCATTGCGTTATTTGACATCATCAAGTGATTCTCCGCCTCATTCATTAAAGACTGCCGTTATTAACGGGATGTTGACGTTGACGGAAGTGAAGAAGACTGCACAGGCTTATCATGCAAAGTAATGGTGCCGGAAACAGGTTTTCCTTTTGGGGGCATTTCCGGCGTTTTTTTGAGACCTGTCGCGGTAGCGGAAGGGCTGTTGGCAGGTTTTGCTCCCACTTTAATAATGCGGTTTACAGGATCATAATCGTCCGTAAACAACAACTGGGTTACCTGTTTGCCGTTAATCGTACGAATTCGATAGGTGGACACCTTAAAACCGCGTTGTGGCGATTCTTCCATGACTTCCTTGCCAATTTCCAGCGTTGGATCCGGTTGCTTGACTTCAACAGGTTCAATCACTTTATGAACAATATACTCCAATTCGATAGGCGGCGGCAAATCTTTTTTATCCCCGAGGATCGAAAAAATCAGTTCATTATCAGTTACCAGGGAATGAATCAAGATAGGATTTTTCAAGTTGTTTTTGAATTTAAAATCAATCTGCCCATCAACAACAGTCGCATCAAATCCCAGCGGAACATACCCGATCGCCCTGCCGTGATTGCTCCGGTCCACAATCTCAAGATCAGCCAGCAAAGCTGCATTATACAGCGTACTGCTTACCTGACACACGCCCCCGCCCCAATCCGGCACAAGCTTTCCATCCAATATCACCGGGGCCATTCTAAAACCTTCCTGCTGCGTTCTATGCCCCACATTTTGATTATATGAAAAAGTCTCTCCTGCTTTTAAAATGCTTCCATGAATTCGCCCGGTCGCTAAACGCAGGTTGGCGTTTCGATCCTCATCCCACGGTTTAAAATAGGTAGAGTAAGTGGAAAGCACGGTGTTGATTCCGGCGTATTGTTCATCAGTAACGTTTGGGGGTTGTACGTCAAAGACAAGTTCAACCACAAACGCCGTATGTTTTTGTGAAATATGCAAAGCCTGCGCCACAGATTGTTCGACGTTCAGCTTTCGTCCCTTGACAGCTGGAATCAGCGAAACAGTCTTGTTATCAGGCATTACCTGTAAGGAAGCGTCCCTAGGCTGACGGTCCGTTTTCACAGACAATGCAGCCAGTGCTTTTGCCAGTTTGGATCGATTCAGCTCAACGTTGATTGGCAGATAATAAACTTGATCTTTTGTAACCAATCGCTGCCGCCAACGCTGAAAAAGGTTGGCTTCCCGTCCGACCGCATAAGCAGCGGCGACATTTTGTTTCACATCAATTGATAAATCAACTTCCGAGGGTTGGATCAACCAAACGTTTTGTTGATCCGTAATCAAAAGAGGTTCCGTCATTACGTCAGCAATAGACTTCTTTACCTTCTGTTCAGCCTCGTCAGGCAGTAACCCGCCGACATCGATATGCGCAATATAAACATTCGGCAGAATTTTAGGGTTTTGCGAAATAACCTGCTCCGTGGTAATAAAAACGACCCCTGCCACACTTAACAAGGTCAGAAGCATCAGCCAAAAACTATGCTTTTTTGTTATTGGGCCAAAATTCAAAATGACGACACATCCATTCGTTAGTCTTAGATATCATGATAGGATAATATCCATGCAAACAAGGTTGCAATGCCAACCCAAAATGCAATTTGAATTAAAGTGTCGCTACTCGGCCAAATAAATATACGCGGCAACGCCAAGAGCATCATATACGAAAAAGCTCCGCACCAATATAGGGCACGGAGACTAAACGGCCATCGAATCCATCGTCTCGTTGTTGCCGGAAAAAAAACCATGAGTGCCACTACCAGAAAAGAAATCAATTCATAGTTCATATCTTGATTGTATCATTCGACAATTTGATGTCAAATCCTTCTATTTTCCGGGGTCTGCAGCAGCCATTTCATTTGCTGCCCCCAGTAATGCCAACAACGCATGTTCAAACGTTAGGCCACCTTGAAGATATACCGCATACGGAGCCCTCAGAGGGCCGTCTGCGCTGAGTTCAATAGAGGAACCTTGAACAAATGTCCCTCCCGCCATCACGACAGGGTCTGCATAGCCTGGCATTGGCGCAGGTTCCGGTTTCAAATGGGAATCAACCGGTGAGTATTTTTGCAGTCCCCGACAAAAAGCCGTCAGTTTTTCCGGTGTCCGAAGTTCAATCCCCTGAATAATATCATGTCGTACCCTGTCGCTACTGGGGTGAACCGCATAACCCATAGAAGCAAAAAAAGCGGCGGCAAATAGAGCGCTCTTCATCGCCTGCGCGGTGGTGTGAGGCGCTAGAAACAGTCCCTGATAAAACAGCCGGTATCCATCCACGGAAGAGCCGACTTCCGCGCCGATTCCCGGCGCCGTCAAGCGGGAAGCCGCCAGCTCAACCAAATCTGCCCGACCGGCAATATAACCGCCCGTGGGTGCAATGCCGCCGCCAGGGTTTTTTATAAGTGAGCCTGCGGTCAAATCCGCACCTGCATGATTGGGCTCAGAAGTTTCCGTGAACTCTCCGTAACAGTTGTCCACCATCACAATGCAATCCGGTTTTGCCTGCTTGATGGCCGAACACATTTTACCGATTTCTTTTACAGATAATGAATGGCGCAAACTATATCCGCAAGAGCGCTGAATCAAAACGAGTTTTGTGTTGGGCGCCAATACTTCATGGATTTTTTCCGGTTGCATGACTATTTCAAAGGGCGTTTCCCGATACTGAACGCCAAACTCCGTCAAACAGCCCGGTGCCGGATCCGGTACGCCAATAACCGTACGCAAGGTGTCATAAGGCGTTCCGGTAAGCGCCAGCAATTCATCTCCGGGACGCAATACGCCAAATAATGCAGTAGCCAGGGCATGAGTTCCCGACACAAATTGATTTCGCACCAATGCCGCCGGAGCCCCGAAAATTTCTGCCCAAACCGCATCCAATTTGTCCCTGCCATTGTCGCCGTACCCATAACCTGTTGTCTGACGAAAATCATAATCGGATACCTTATGCGTCCGGAATGCGTCCAATATTCTTGCTGTGTTTTGTAACGCTATGTCGTCGATTGCTTGAAATTGAGGTCGCAACTGATCTAAAATTTGGTCTTTCTTTTGAATAATATCCGGGGAGAACCGATTCACACTATCTATTCCTTTCCTGCTACAATATACTCCGCCAACTGACCGACAAGAGCCTGCGTCAATAGTGCGCAAACTTCAATCCCGTCCGGCGTAAATTCTTTACTCTGAACGACAGCCTGTTCATACAGCACATTTAGAAGCCCGGAATCTTCATAGGGAATCCGCAGGGTAACCTGACGGTTCAGTTGACTCAAGGTTTCTTCCAAGGCATTGAAAAGCTCTTCGATTCCGTTTCCTTCTTTTGCCGAAATACCGACTGAACCGGATTTCCACAACAATTTGCGATATTGGGCATGCCCGCTGAGGCTGTCGATTTTATTCATAACCGTAATAATCGGTTTATCCGTCGCTTCCAGTTCTTTCAGGACTTCATATACAGATGCGCTTTGTTCCTGCCAGTCTTCTGCTCCGGCATCAATCACATGAAGCAGCACGTCGGCATAAATCACTTCTTCCAGGGTTGCCCGAAAGGCAGCAATCAAGGCATGCGGCAACTTGCGGATAAAACCGACCGTATCCGCCAACAACAGCTTGCGTCCGGACGGCAGCACCAGCATCCGTATTGTCGGGTCCAAAGTCGCAAACAGCTTGTCTTCGACCAAGACTCCGGCATCAGTAAGCCGATTCAACAAGGTTGATTTTCCGGCATTGGTATAACCGACAATCGCAATGCAGGGCAAGCCGGACTGAACACGTCGGGAACGGTGCACGGCCCGTTGTGCGCATACCGTTTTGATCTCTTCTTCAATGTCATGAATTTTGCTGCGAATGCGCCGTCGATCGACTTCAAGTTTCGTTTCACCCGGTCCACGTGTGCCGATTCCGCCGCCCAAACGAGACAAAATCAGTCCTTTTCCACCAAGTCGCGGCAGGAGATACCGCATTTGCGCCAATTCCACCTGTAACTGTCCTTCATGTGAATGCGCCCGTTGAGCAAATATATCCAGAATCAACGCTGTCCGGTCGAGCACCTTGACTTCAAGGGCAGCTTCCAAATTGCGTTGCTGCGCTGGAGACAACTGGTCGTCAAAAATCACGGTGGAAGCATGGGTTTGAACCTGGAGGGCCTTTAATTCCTCCAATTTCCCTTTGCCGATATACGTGGCAGGATCCGGAGTTTCGCGCCGTTGCATGATTCGGCCTACAGTTTCTCCACCCGCAGTGTCTACCAGCCGTTCCAATTCCTGTATGGATTCTTCAATCTTTTGTTCTTTGTCGATATCGGTACCGACAAGCAAAACCGTTTCCGATTTTGACCCTGCCTCAATATTATCACGCATATTCATACATGAAAAACCCCAGGTCTGCACCCGGGGCATTTTCCTCTCCAGTTTCTATTCATTCAGCGTTCTCATCACGTTTTTCCATAAAAATGGGTTGCACTGGCCGAATCGGAGTGATTGTGGATATTGCGTGCTTGTAGACCAACTGTTGTTTTCCATCATTCTCCAGAATCAACGTAAAATTGTCAAAGCCGCGTACTGAACCTCGCAATTGAAACCCGTTGGCCAAATAAACGATCACGGGGACATTTTCCTTCCGGATCTGATTCAGAAAACCATCCTGCAAGTTCAACAGTTTGCCGGTCATAGCACACCTCCATCCACCGATTACATAACTATTCTACTTGATTGCAAATTTTTCCGCAACCTGAATGGATGCAATCTGGAATACTTCGTCATCAGTCGTCTCCGACGACTGATGAATCCATTGGATATAAGGCATTCGGCGAAACCATGTCAGTTGGCGTTTGGCGTATCGCCGGCTGGACTGCTTGACTAAAGCAACCGCTTCCGCATAAGAAAGCTTTTCCTGTAGGTAGGCCACCCATTCTTTATACCCGATCGCCTGTAACGCCGTTGATTCAGCGATAGAAGCTCCTTGCAGCAAAGAACGGACTTCATTGAGCAACCCGGCCTCGAGCATCCGGTCGACCCGGATGTCGATTCGTCGATATAGCTCCTGACGATCCATCGACAAGCCCAAAACGATGCAATCAAATAAGAGGGTCGGCGTATTCGTAATCTTGTTGCAAGAAATAGATTTTTGTTCCGTAGTAACCACTTCCAGCGCCCTGAGAATCCTTTTTCTATCATTCGGATGAATTCGTGCGCTGGATTCCGGATCAATTTTTGACAATTTTTCATATAGAATTTGCGTTGTTTCCAGCTCCGGCACATTGTCCGCCAAAGCAGTCCGTAAGGTTGTTTTGGCTGTTGGACTAAACTGATACCCTTCCAGCAGCGCCTGAATATAAAGTCCAGTTCCACCCACCAGAATCGGAATTTTTCCCCGTTGATTTATGGAGTCGATGGCGTCGCCGGCCAATCGCTGAAAGTCCACCACCGAAAAATCTTCACCCGGTTGCCGAATGTCGATCAGGTGATGGGGAATTTGCTGACGTTCAATCAGTGACGGTTTTGCGGTGCCAATATCCATGCCCTGATAAACACACATGGAGTCACCGGAAACAATCTCGCACTCAAACCGCCGGGCCAATTGCATGGCCAATGCACTTTTTCCCGATGCAGTCGGTCCCGCAATAACAATCAGGCGCTTCATGCCGGTCCCTCCCCGGACAGGATACCATATTGAACGGGGCTATACCGTCCGCCGCCAAAATGTTGAATTCCCAGCCGTGAAAATTCAGGGCTGCCATGCGCTTCCTTGACCACTACTCGACAGCGGGCCACCCGTTGCGCCTGTCGAATAGATTCAATCGTCAGCGACCGGGAATCGGCAAAATTCCGCAATGCCTGGATTCCTACACTTGCTTCCTTGGGCTGACGAAACATGGGGTCAAAAAATACCACATCAAAAGATCGATCCGGCAAGCACGCAAGATAGGAAAGATGGTCGGCATGCGTCACTGAAATGCGGCGGGCTGCCTCTTTAACCGGCGGACGGGCATCAGCGCGCTCATTTCCCAACGCCAAAAGTCCCCATTGGGTCAGCGCCGCAATAAGGGGCGACGCTTCAATTCCCTGTACTTTTCCAGCGACTCCGACAACAAACGACGCAACCAATGCGTCTGCCGCCAAGCCGAGGGTACAATCCAGCACGCTCATTCCGGGCTTCAGGCCCATCGCG
>CAZSRN010000045.1:0-10987 GCA_964609115.1 uncultured Veillonellaceae bacterium
CAAACTCTTCCAGAGGGCAGTGCTGAAAAACTTTTGTCCGAGGCGGCGGAGAGCGAGGACGGGGTGGACATTCGACCGCCGGTATAATACAATATGTGACAATGGAAAAGAACAGAACACAAGTGGAGGTGGGACGAGATGAAAAAGCACGGAATGGTATTCGTCGCCATCATGGCATTGGCTATAGTATGGGGAAAGGGAGACATGGTTGCGGAAGCTGTAAAATTGTTGCCAACTGGTGGCGGTTATAACGTGCCATGTCTGGATTATGGCATCGAAATGCGGGACGGCAAACAGGTTAAATCTTGTTTGTTGGCGACATCGGGAGAGTTCCAGGCAATAGGCGCGCAACAAATTTCCTGCGTCGCTAAGTATGCGATTGCATTTCAACCGGATGGCAAAGTCGAATATTGTACATTAAGTAAAGATATGACGTTTCGACGGACGGCGAAAGAGGAAATAGCATGTAAGGCGGGTGGACGAGTCGCCTTTTATCCTGGAGGGACAATAGAAGTTGCCCGGCTCAAAGAAGCTGTTCAACTACCTTATGCAAAAAATGCGAGTGTTGCATGTCGTGCAGCGTTACCCGTCACGTTCCGGGAGGATGGGAATGTGGCGACTTGCATTTTGGACGAAGAAAGTCTTTTTGTTAGTGGAACAAAGAAAAAAACATCCAGTACTTGCCAAGCGGGTGGATTGATTGCTTTTGATGAATTTGGTTCTTTTAATGGGTGTTATCCGCCACCGCCGGTAAAAGGAACGCCGGTGACAGGCGCTACAACACAGGGAGGTCAAAAACAGTGAGAGAGTTTGTATCCCATAAAGCTGCGCAATTTAAAGAATCGGTAATACGCGAAATGTCACGAGTTGCCGCCAAACACAAGGCGGTCAACTTGGCGCAAGGATTTCCTGATTTTTCGGCTCCGTTCGAGATTAAAGAGGCCGCTTGCAGAGCGATCATGAATAACCATAACCAATATGCAATTACGTGGGGAACAAAAAACCTGCGGGACGCTATCGTTGCGAAAGTCAAAAGAGATTATGGGGTTGCGTTTGATTCGGAAACGAATCTGACCGTGTGCTGCGGCGCTACGGAAGGAATGATTGCCTCCCTTATGGCGACTGTAAATCCGGGGGAAGAAGTTATCGTCTTTGAGCCCTTTTATGAGAACTATGGACCAGATGCCATTTTGTGCGGTGCGACGCCCCGCTTTGTCAGTTTGCATCCACCTGCGTTTTCATTCCGTCATGAGGAATTGGCGGCTGCTTTTAACGAAAATACCCGCGCTATTATCATTAATTCACCCAACAATCCTACCGGTCGGGTATTTTCACGTGCGGATCTGGAATTTATCGCAGAATTGTGCCAAAAATATGATGTGCTGGCTATAACAGATGAAATTTACGAGCATATTCTTTATGACGGCGCAGAATATACCCCATTGTGGACATTGCCTGGAATGGGAGATCGGACGATCGCGGTAAACAGCGTATCAAAAACCTTTAGCGTGACAGGCTGGCGTATTGGGTTTATCCTGGCTTCTGCATCGCTGACAGCTTCTATCCGAAAAGTGCATGATTTTTTGACGGTGGGGGCAGCGGCGCCGCTTCAAGAAGCTTGCGCCGAAGCGTTTGCGTTTCCGGATTCTTACTATAAAGACTTGGCCGATTTTTATCGGGAGCGACGGGATTATTTGCTGGGAGCGCTGGAAGAAGTGGGCTTTCGGTGCGTGCGCCCGAGCGGCGCATATTATATTATGGCAGAAATTGAGCCCTTTGGATGGGATGATGATGTTGCTTTTGCCTTTCACCTTGCATCAGAAATTGGCGTGGCAGTAGTACCCGGATCAAGTTTCTATCAACAGGGGCATCCTGACGCAAAAAAGTACGTGCGATTTTGTTTTTGCAAGGAAATGGAGACGTTGGCAGCAGCCGTTGCAAATTTGAAGAAACTAAAACGTAAATAGATAATTTCAAAGGATTTTGGGCAGAAAAGTTACACTAAATCGATAAAAAATTAATAAATTGGCAAGCGGTTGACACGGTGATGCGCAGCTGATACAATGACACTAAATTCTTGGAAGACATAAGGATGGATTGATTGCTATCATGAAGAATTTGTCGACTACCATGCAAAATCAATATTTTACTTCGTTTGGCTGGCGCTACTTTTTTAGCGTTGGCTTTTTTTACGCAAACGAAAAGAATAGAGATTTTACGAAGGAGTACTTGCCGGTGAGTTAAACGCCAATCCATTACAGGCGATAAAATCATAGGCTGCAAAAGAAGGCTCGTTTGAGCCTTCTTTTTTATTATTAACTGTTCTATAGCAAGGAGGATGAAACAATGGTTATCGTATTGCATCCGTCAACAACATCAGACCAAGTGGCCGAAATAGAGAGAGAAGTTAGTAATGCTGGGTGTAAAGCTTGCCAAACGAGGGATCAATCCCGAACTATTTTGGGAGTAACCGGCGCTATTGAAAAAATGGATCAGGACAAACTGCTAAGCAAAAGTTGCGTGGAAAAAGTAATACGAGTTCAGGAACCGTATAAAAAAGTCAATCGCTTGTTTCATCCAAACAATACTGTGATTCAAGTAGGTGAACAATTCATTGGCGCAGACAAAGTAACCGTGATGGCGGGGCCTTGCTCCGTCGAAAGTGAAGAGCAAATTATCAGCATTGCGAAAGACGTAAAAAAATCAGGGGCGGGATTTCTTCGCGGCGGAGCTTTCAAACCGCGTAGTTCTCCTTACAGTTTCCAAGGCTTGAAAGAAGAGGGACTGGAACTCTTGAAAATTGCACGGGCGGCTACAGGCCTGCCCATTGTCAGCGAAATAATGTCGGTATCTATGCTGGACCGGTTTGTTGCAGAGATTGACGTCATTCAAATCGGGGCTCGAAATATGCAAAATTTTGATTTGCTGAAAGCGGTTGGGCAAACGAAAAAGCCGGTGTTGCTAAAACGGGGGATGAGCGCCACGATTGAAGAGTTTTTAATGTCGGCTGAGTATATTATGGCGGAGGGAAATGAACAAGTTATTTTATGCGAACGTGGAATACGAACGTTTGAAACTTACACCCGCAACACATTGGATCTCAGTGCTGTCTTGGCACTTAAACGCCTGAGTCATCTGCCGGTGCTTGTTGATCCGAGTCATGCCGCAGGTCTTTGGTGGATGGTGGAATCTTTGTCCAAAGCAGCTATCGCTGTAGGGGCCGATGGAGTGATCATTGAAGTTCATAATGATCCGGCAAATGCCAAATGTGATGGGCAACAATCCATTACGCCGGCGCATTTTGCAACATTGATGGAATCTTTGCGAATGATTGCGCAATGCGAAAATCGGGTAGTATGAGTGCACGAATTTGAAATGGAAGAATCATTCAACTTGTCTATTTTGCGGTTCCCGACTACAATAAGAACAGAGTTGTTTTGCGACACACGATGGAGCAGGCATTTTTGCATAATGAGGTAACTTCAGGGGATCACTTTTGGAGGAATTTGAGTGGAACTTACAACGATTCTGTTCGTTTTTTGCGTTGTATTGTTGGCAGGGGTCGTACAAACCGTGACGGGTTTCGCCTATGCATTGATTGCCGTGCCTTTGTTGGCGCTGGTGACAAGCCCGCGGGAAGCCATCGTATTGGTTTTGTTTACCGGGATGTTAATGAAATTGGTGATGGTGTATAAAACCTGGCATGATGGCGATTTTTCCCGTATATGGCTGATTTTTGCCGCCAGTTTGGCGGGAAGCTTTCCGGGGGCGTATGTTTTGCGATGGATTGATGATGGAGCGCTGAAAATTTTCATCAGTATTGCGTTGTTGCTTTGCACGGTTGCCTTATGTATTGAATGCAAAATAACAATTCGGCGACAATGGCTGGCGAAATCTGTCGTCGGCATACTCAGCGGTTTTTTAGGCGCGACGACGGCTTTCAACGGGCCGCCCATTGTTTTGTATATGATGAATGAAAATGAAGACAAAGTGGTGATGCGAGCCAATCTTGTCCGTTACTTTATGTTGGGTAATATTGCCACATTGGCAATGTCCGCCGCGTTGGGCAGCTTACCTCTGGTGGGCAGTATTTCCATCTATGCATTGATCTCCATTCCAGCCATAATTCTTGCCTGGTGGATGGGAAATAAAGTTTTTCAAGGACTGGACCCGTTTATGTTTCGTCGCCTTGCCATGATTATTATTGGCAGCAGCGCGGTAGTAACGCTTGGGACGGGGTTGGCGCCTTGGTTTACCAAGTGAATCGAATCACACGCTGTATGGAAACAACTTGGTTGTGGCCGAAAACAAGCAGGGAAATAGATTCACAGCGGAGAAACGTCTTTTGAGTAACAACCTGTCAATAATAATGCAGAAATGGGGAATGAAAAATGCGCGCAATCACGATTTTTACGGTACTTCTCTTGCAGTTGGGATTGTTCTTTGTGCCGGTGTCAGCCGCATCATTTGATCCGACGACGGTAAAAATATCTGTGGATGATTCGTTATGGAGTCAATATCATGCCGTTAATCCCAGTGCAATGGGCGGTGATGTGGAAAAAATATATAAAATAAAAAAGATTGAAGTTCGTCTTGTGTCTGGAGAACGAGAGTTCGGCTTTTATACTTTTTCATCGGAAGATCGGAGACCACAGAAAGTTTCTTTGCTTCACGGAGTTTCCTCTACCATTACCATTCGGCTCAAAGCTTCTGCAGAGGAAAACGTCATTTGGGTCAGTTCTTATCCCCTCAAACATGTGGGGGACGATATTGTAATCAAATCGCAACCAACATCGGTTACCATAAACTATCCGGGAATATGAGCGGATAACAAGACGGTAGACAAAACCTCCTGCAATTATTTGCAGGAGGTTTGCTTTTTTGAAGAGTAACTGGATTATAATACCTGGCTGATGTGCATCACTTTGAATTTGCCGCCGCTGCGTTCCGCGGCCTTGTTCATTTGAACGAGGCAGGTGGGGCATTCGGTAACGACAATGTCAGCTTTTGTATTTTCGATATTGATTCGCTTTTTTTCCAGCAATGAGTCGGAAATCTCGGGATAGTCGATATGGAAGGAACCGGCTCCGCCGCAACAAGCATCGGACCCTTTCATCTCCACATAGTTTCCGGCGGCTTTTAGCAGTTCACGCGGTTGTGTCCGAATTCCTTGTCCTCGTCCCAGGTGGCACGGTTCGTGGAATGTCAGTGTAGCGTTTGTTTGTTGCCGTGGCTTGTAGCCAACCTTCACCAAGTACTCGGTAAGATCCATGATCTTTTTACTGAATGTTTCCGCGCGGTCTTTCCACTCAGGGTCATCTGCAAAATATTTGCCGAAATGTTTTAAGGTACTGCTGCAGCTGGCGCAGTCCGTTACTACGATATCTGCATTTTCGAACAAACGAATATTTTCCTTGGCCATTTTATAAAAATCTTTTTGCATTCCATGAGCGATATGAAGCAGGCCGCAACATGTGTTATCGACAAATTGCGGAGTGGTGATGGAGGATAAAATTTCGCGAGTTTTGTTAGCCGCATCAGGAAACATCATTTCCATGCCGCAACCTCGGAAATACGCAACTTTAGTATCGACAGACACAGACAGTGAAGACTGTTCTGCAGGAGCGCCGAGCGCCATCGGTCCGGCAAAGGCGGTCGTATATTCTTCGCGGGTAAATTCGCAGGGAACAACGCCATAGGGAATCATTTTGTTGACGCCGATCTTGCGCATGACGCCAAGTGCACCGGAAGAAAGTTTGACCATCAGACGATTTTTCATCAGACTGCCTAGTACTTTGTATTCGATGCTGACATTACCCGTGGTATCGGCCAAATATTGCCGAATAGCCATCATCGCCTCGTCAGTTTGAACTTTTGTCGGACAGTTATCTACGCAGGTACGGCACAAGAGGCAAAAATTTAATGCTTCCTGCACTTCCGGCGTCGGCTTGATTACGCCCAACAGCAAGCCGAGGGCCAGATTGTTTTTCCCCCGCGCACTGGAAGATTCTACATCTTTGGCGCCATACAAGGGACATACCGTCAGGCAGGTGCCGCATCGATCGCACTGGCTGACAATTTCCTGGACCTTTTGAAGTAATTCCTGTTGAGTTTTCATTCGCTTTGCAGACTCCTTCCCTCAGTTTTCCCAGATTTTGCCGGGGTTGAGAATGCCTTTGGGATCCAAAGCCTGCTTGATGGCTTTATGGGCATTGACGCCAGCTTCACCAAGCGCATTGACAAGATACGGCTTCTTTGTAATTCCTATGCCATGCTCACCTGACAAAGTACCCCCTACAGCCAACGCCTGATCAAAAATTTCGGCGATGGCATGGTGTACTTTTTGGGCGTGTTCTGGATTCGACATATCACAGAGAACAGAGGGATGCACGTTTCCATCGCCAGCATGTCCGTAAACGGCAATGGTAAGATCGTATTTCTCTGAAATTTTCCGAATGCGGCGAATGATTTCAGGGAAAGCGTCACGGGGAACAGAGATATCTTCGCCGAATCGATTGGGAGCCATGGCGCCGATGGCAGAACTCAGCCCTCGACGAATTGCCCAAATTTCTTCGGATTCTTTAAACGAACCCGCGACTCTTACTTCCTTGACATCGTGTTGACGGGCAATTTCCTGGATTTTATTTGCTTGTACATCTAGAGCTTCGTTATCGGCCCCGTCAATTTCGATGACAACACAAGCCGCGATTGCAGGATCAATATCAAGTTTGCGGTGACGGGCTACAGCCTGCAGACTGGTTTTATCCATCATTTCTGCGGCAGCCGGTATGACACCCGATTGCAGCATGGCGTGGATAGTATCGCAAGCTGCATCGAGAGAGGGAAACATGAGTTGTAAAGTATTGCGGACTTTAGGCATGGGAATTAGTCGTAGCAAGATTTTGGTGACAACGCCAAGCGTCCCTTCAGATCCAACGAACAATTGGGTCAGATTGTAGCCGGTAACATTTTTGATTGCTTTGCCGCCGGTAGTGATGATATCACCGTTGGCAAGAACGACTTCCAGCCCCATGACGTAGTTGTTGGTTACGCCATATTTGACGGCTCTCATGCCGCCGGCATTTTCAGCGATGTTCCCGCCCAAGGTGGAGTATTTCCAACTGGCCGGATCAGGGGGATAGAACAAGCCTTTTTCCGCGCAATGATTATATAAGTCCATGGTTCGAACGCCGGCTTCCACCTGGACCATCATATTTTTTTCATCCAGTTCAAGAATTTTGTCCATTCGAGTCAAAGAAAGGGCAATACCTCCGGATAAAGGAATACTGCCACCGGTACGTCCGCTGGAAGTGCCCCGGGGTGTAACCGCGATGCTGTGTGCATTGGCAAGTTTCATAACCGCTGATACTTCTGCGGTAGTGGCCGGACGAACGATAACTTCGGGTTGGTTTTTATCGGCGATGGATACAAACGATGAATCGTAAGAATAGCCGAAACGGTCGATTTCTGAGTCTAAAACGTATTCTTTGCCGACAATGGAGCGTAATTGATTCTTAATTTCCTCAGTGATCATCTGAACACATCCTCTCCTGTATGTTGACATGAGTACACAGGGTATGACCATAACATCTAAATCTATTGATATCATAAAAGCAAAAAAAAATACAATATAATGTAATGATTTTATCATAAATTACTTTTATGTATATGCTAAATAAATTAATTAAATATATCATATAAAGCGCGGATATTGTGCCGTCGACTGCGGTGGAGGAAATAGTAAAAGATGCGGCAACCTATTGGTTACTGCCTACTAGTCCAGGACGCATAATGTCGAGGATTTGAGAAGCAGCGTCTCAAAAGCGCTCGGTTTTTAAATGTTGCGCGGCAAAAAGTAGTGTTGAGAAAAAGGACTTGAATTGATCCGTGCAGAATAAATACAACAGGAGGGATGAAAACATGCGCATTGTGGAGCAGTCTTTTATCGCGACGGATCGAATGCTGTCCGTCAAGGCCGAATATCCGACAGAAAATTTGTTTCAAGTCTTTGTTAAGGGAAAATTACAGTATAGACCATCTTATTTGATTGAAGAAGGGAATATTGTGTTTGGGTTTGATTGTCTTCAAGCAGGCGATATCGTGCAGATTTTCTATCTGCTTTCATAGCAGTGAGTTTTTATAAAAGAACCCGGCATTATGTTGCCGGGTTCTTTTATAAATGAATTGTATTATCTCAATGATCAACCAAAGGGGGGCAGTATCATGAAGCAGATCCCAAAAACAAGGGTACTATTTATAATAATTTTTTGCTTATCTCTCTCAACGGCATTTGCCGCTCAAGCAGAATGGAAAGATTCAACGTTTGATTTTGGCAAACCTCAATTCATTTTGTTTGCAGACCCGGTTTTTTCTTATAATGGATATGATACCAGCGAAAGGAACAAATTTAACCGTTATCCCTATGCTGCAGAAAAAACGGCGGATATGCTCAAAGAGCGCTTAAGTGCTCTGCCAAGGCACCGTATTGTCAACATGGAGTATGTGCTAAATCAGATCAAGGCAGATTCTTCGTTGACAGAGCCATATGATCCTAAATCGCCGGGTTTTTCCGCAATGGTGCAACGGGAGACTTCCAAACATGTTGATCTGATCATATATTTGGATATTCGTGACTATGGCTGGTTTTATGAATATCACGACGCCTATATGAGCACGGAGAATTATACAGACCGAGTTTATTACAACCGCAAAAATTCCGACGGAACAGAAACCAGCGGGTGGATGGATGTGCCGCGAACACGGGTAGTCCACCATCCGGCGGGATATTATATTTCGGATTGTGCGGAAGCCTCTTTCCGGCTTTATGACGCAAAGGCGGGAAGGGATGTCTGGAAATACTCGGATTCCCGGATTCGGCGTTCTCCATCGATCAGTAACAACTATGACCCATCAGGACCGGAATCCATGATGAAAAGAATTTTTGACGATGCCTTTAAAAAAATTCCTTTGCGCAACTAATCCTAAAAAGAGACGGAAGGATTAGGCTTGACGGTTTTTTGGCGCAGCTTGTTCCAGATATTCATCATAGGTCATTTTGTAGTCATTCAGACCGTCGGGAGTAATTTCGATGATGCGGTTGGCAATGGTCTGGACGAACTGATGATCATGCGAGGCGAACAAAATAGTTCCGTCAAATTGCATGAGACCATTATTGAGCGCGGTAATGGATTCGAGATCCAGATGGTTGGTGGGTTCATCCAATAACAAAACATTGGCTCCGCTCAGCATCATTCGGGACAGCATGCAGCGGACCTTTTCCCCGCCGGAAATGACTTGGGCTTCTTTCTGAGTCTCTTCACCGGAAAACAGCATTCGTCCGAGAAACCCCCGAATATAGGACTCGTCCTGGTCGCGGGAAAATTGCCGCAACCAATCCACAAGATTTAATGTTACTCCGTCAAAAAAGGCGGAGTTTTCTTTTGGGAAATAGGTTTGAGACGTCGTGACACCCCACTTGAATTCACCGCTATCCGGTGTTTGTTCGCCCATAAGAATTTGAAACAGAACTGTTTTGGCCAGATTGTTTTTGCCGATAAAAGCAATTTTATCACCCTTCAGTACGGTAAACGAAACGTTGCTGAGAATGGAATCCTCTTCGCCGGCAAAGGAGATCCCTTCTACAGTCAAAAGCTGGGTGCCTGCTTCGCGGTCCGGTTTGAAGGCAACATAAGGATATTTTCGCGAAGAGGGCCGAATATCATCCAAAGTTAATTTTTCCAACTGTTTTTTTCGAGAAGTAGCTTGCTTGGATTTGGAAGCGTTGGCACTGAAGCGTTGAATGAAAGCCATTAGTTCCTTGGCTTTTTCTTCTTTCTTCTTATTGGCGTCTTTAGCCAGTTGCAAAGCCAGTTGACTTGATTCCAGCCAAAAATCGTAGTTGCCTACATAGAGTTGAATCGCTTCAAAATCAATATCGGCAATATGTGTGCAAACCTGATTCAAAAAGTGACGGTCATGGGAAACGACAATGACTGTATTGGGAAAATCATAGAGGTATTCTTCCAACCAGGCGATTGCGTCCACATCTAAATGGTTGGTCGGCTCATCCAACAATAAGATGTCCGGATTGCCGAACAAAGCATGGGCCAGCAAAACCTTAACCTTATCCAGTGCGTTCATGTCTTTCATTTTTAATTCATGCAGATCGTTGGCAACGCCAAGCCCTTTTAGCAATCGCGCGGCTTCTGTTTCGGCATCCCAGCCATTAAGCTCGGCAAATTCGCATTCCAAATCGGCTAGGCGCATTCCATCTTCGTCGGAAAAATCAGGTTTTGCGCAAAGCGTTTCTTTTTCTTGCATGATTGCATGCAAGCGGGTATGTCCCATAATGACAGTTTCGAGGACGCCAAAGTCGTCAAACTCAAAGTGATTTTGCTTCAGCACGGCAAGACGTTCACCAGGACTGGTTACGACCTCGCCGGAAGAAGGATCGATCTCGCCGGACAGAACTTTTAAAAATGTAGATTTACCCGTACCATTGGCGCCAATCAGTCCATAACAGTTTCCCGGCGTGAATTTGATGTTAACATCCTTGAACAGGATTCGTTTGCCGAACTGCAGTGTAAGATTCTGAGTACTGATCATTGTATAAAATCCTCATCTTTCATTAAATTATTATTAATAGATAGAACGATTAAAAATAAAATATAACATAAATTTTTCTCTCCGTCCATTTTTTGATTTGAGCAAAACGAAAATGTGTTGAGGGGTCGATGGATCAGCAGATAAATGCTTGGTAAAGGCAGGAAAAAAAATACGTTTTGTCGAAAAAGTTCAAGTCCTATTCTGTTCAAGAAAGGTTGTGAATCCTATGACTCCTTCGAGACCTCTCGGAGTGTATCAGGAGAGCTATCTGATCATGTGGGTCCTCATGCTGGTGGTTTTCGCCATTTTCGGCAAAGGCGTGTACGATCGATATCGTCTTTGGAAAGTCGGCGCACCGGAAAAACGGCCGGAATCATGGTCG
>CAZSRN010000046.1:0-10979 GCA_964609115.1 uncultured Veillonellaceae bacterium
CGATATTTCCGGGAAGAATCGTTTGGGAATTTTTGAAAAGGATCAGCCGATTCTGGCGGATGAACGGGTACGGCATTACGGAGACGCAGTAGCGCTTGTTGTAGCTGAAACAAAAGAAGCCTTGGCGGCAGGCATTGCGGCTGTCGGGGTGGAATACGAACCCCTGCCGGCGGTGTTTGATCCGGAATCTGCGCTATTGCCGGAAGCGCCTGTTTTGCATCCGGAGCGCCCAGAGGGAAATGTTTTGCTGGAAGCGGAGATCGTTCAGGGAAAAGGCGCCGAGGGTTTGAAAAACTGCGACCATACGGCGAATCTGGCGATATCCATAGGTTGGCAGGAACATGCTTTCTTGGAAACGCAGAACGGCGTGGCTCGTATGGACGAAGCCGGTGAACTCTGGCTGACTGTTTCTACACAAACTCCTTTTAGAGACCGTTTGGAGCTGGCGGAGTCTCTGGGGATTTCACCGTTGAAGATTCACATTTCAGCGCCTTGTCTCGGCGGTGGATTTGGCGGGAAAGACGGCGTCACCGTGCAGGGATTTCTTGTTCTGGCGGCTATGCACGCAGGAGGGAGACCGGTGAAACTCTGGTATTCCCGGGAAGAGAGCATTCAGGCCGGAGTCAAGCGCCACCCGATCCAGGCTGAATATACCGTGGGCTGTGATAAAACTGGAATTCTGCAAGCATTGAATTGCCGACTACTCTTTGACACCGGCGCTTATGCGTCACTCGGCGGTGAAGTATTTGCTTTGGCTATGGAGCACGCAGGAGGACCCTACCGGATTCCGGATGTGTGCATTACCGGCAAGGCGGTATACACCAATAATCCGGTAGCTGGGGCTTTCCGAGGCTTTGGCGTCCCACAGGTTGCTGCCTGCATGGAACAGGTCATGAATGAGTTGGCTAGGACCGGCGGCTTCGATCCGTTGGATTTGCGTCGCAAAAATGCGGTAAGGCGAGGAGACGTCACACCAACCGGAGTGATTTTGTCAGGAACGACAGGATTGGGAGAGTGTCTGGAACGGGTTGCACATCATCCGCTGTGGAGTGAACGTGAAAAATGGAAGACGCGGGCTCCAGCGTTCAAGCGCCGGGGCGTGGGTTTGGCAGCGGCTTATCATGGGGTTGGGTTTGGTCCGGTTGTTGCCGACTATGCCAACGCCAAGCTGGAAGTTTTGCCGGATGGCCGATTCCGGGTCTATGCAGGAGTCAGCGATATGGGGCAGGGTAATGCCAGCACTTATGCGCAGATTGTCAGCCATATTTTGAATCAACCTTATGAGATGATGGAACTGATTTTGCCGGATTCGGATAAAACTCTGCCATCGGCTTCTTCCTCCGCCAGCCGCACAACTTTTACCTACGGAAAAGCTATGACGACTGCAGCGGAGCAACTGCGGGACAGAATGGTCAATCGGGCGGCCCTGATTCTTTCATTTCAGTTGCTTCAAAGTTTGAACAAAGAGGAGTTGCTTTTGCTGCCGGGTAGAATTCTGCATTCGCCTTCCGGCAAAGAGCTGTCACTGGCGATGATCGCGAGCCTTATGGATGGCGCCGAACGAATGGCTACAGCAAGTTATACCAGCCCTGTCAATTCGCAGACTCTCACAAGCGGCCAAAATCTTCGCTTACATGGCTTTCCTCATCGGGTATTTTCCTATGGTGTTCATCTGGTAAGACTTGAAGCCGATACCTGCACCGGTGAAGTTAAGGTTTGTGACGGATTGGCCTGTATTGACGCCGGAACAGTCCTCAATCCGCAGATTTATGAGCAGCAAGTGCAGGGAGGAATGGCGCAGGGTCTTGGGTATGCACTGTTCGAAGAATTCTGCGTCCAGGAAGGAAAAATTGCGACCGGCGATTTCAGTACATATATCCTGCCGACAGCTTCAGATCTGCCGAATATGGAAATTATGGCAGTGACGCCGCATGAAGACGCGGGTCCTTTTGGCATGAAAGGAATAGGGGAAATCTCCATTGACGCCGTATTTCCTGCAGCCGCCAATGCCATTGCCGATGCAACGGGCGTCCGCATTGCAACAGGAATAATGAGTGCGGAAAAAGTATTGGCTGCGTTCAGCCGAAGCGGGCAGGAGGGGAAACCATGACGGTGAACTTTATTCTGAATGGAAAACCTGAGTGTATGGATACTCTGCCGGATCAACGGGTAGTAGATCTTTTACGTGAAAAGTTCGGTCTTGTTGGAACAAAAGAATGCTGCGGGTCCGGGGAATGTGGCGCGTGCACGATTTTGGTAGATGGTGAAAGTCGTCTGTCATGCCTGATGTTGGCAGCTCAGCTTGAAGGCCGGACCGTTCTGACCATAGAAGGCGTGGCAACGGAGGGAAAACTCCATGTGGTTCAGCAGGCGTTTGTTGATTATGGCGCTGTGCAGTGCGGTTTTTGCACTCCGGGAATGATTCTGGCAACTCTGGATTTGTTGCGGCGGATTCCTGAGCCGACTCGCGAGGAAGTGCGCAGCGGATTGAGCGGAAATTTATGCCGTTGCACCGGCTATCAGAAAATTGTGGATGCGGTAATGGCGGCTGCGCAAATGCTGAACGGGGGTATAAGCTGATGGACGTTTTGTTTCCCCGAACAGGTCAGGAGCTGCAAAAGCTGATGGCTGATAATCCTGAAGGGCTGATTATGGCAGGCGGAACCGATTTGCTGGTTCGTTTGCGACAGGGAAAAATGAAGCCTTCAGCTCTTTTTTGCATGGAAGGAATAGAAGAGTTTCGCCGGATGGAGCGTCTTGAACAGGGACTATATATTGGGGCAGCTGTTACCCAGCAACAAATTCTTGACGAAACGGGTATGCAGAGGGACTTTCCGGTCTTACATCAGGCGCTGACTGTTCTGGCATCGCCGCCGATTCGTCACAGCGCCACGCTGGTGGGTAATTTGTGCACGGCATCACCGGCGGGTGATACTTTGCCGCCGCTTTATGCGCTGAACGCCACTGTGGAGATTGTGGGGAGGGAACGTAAGCACACTCTGCCGATTCATGAGTTTATTACGGCTCCGGGACAGATTCGACTGCAACCCGGGGAATTTGTTTCAGGGGTGATCATTCCCCGGTTGCCGAAATCAGCTGTTTCCGCGTATTATAAGGTGGGAAAACGCAAGGCGTTGGCAATTGCGATTGCAAGTCTTGCAGTTTGTCTTCAACAGGATGAAACCGGTGCGATCATTGATATTCGGTTGGCCTGGGGCAGTGTAGGACCGACAGTGATGAGGCTGTCCGCAATTGAAGCTTTTTTGACCGGTCGTCGATTGACGAATGGGGTGCTGGAGGAAGCCGGCGTTATGGCGGGTGAGGCGCTGAACCCCATTGATGATATTCGGGCCGGCGCAGGGTACCGTCGGCAACTGGCCGCCAATCTGTTGTTGCGGTTACAGGAATTATGCGAAGCTGAAAAGGGGGCCTGATGATGGAGAAAACGCCGGAAGTCCGACTGAGTTTGCCTCTTCAATTAAATTTGTTGCCGTTGGCCACTCAATGCGTGGAGCAATCGGCATTAAGTTTTGGCATGGAATCCTCCACGGCCCTGTCAATGTCGCTGGCCGTTGAAGAGGTTTATTCATTTTTGGCGCCGCAGGCGACGGCGGGACAACAAATGCAGCTGTCTTGCCGCAATGGGGGCTATTATGTCGAAGTTGTTTTTCATTTCGAACATCAAGTTTTGCCGGTTGCAGCATTTAATATTACGGCAACGGTTGAAGCGGAAAATGAAAAATCGGTTGCAGAGCTGGGGCTGCTTATCGCAGCGCGGATGGTGGATCAATTACATATTTCGACTGATACGGGCGGCATGAGTATTCATTTTGTCAAAGAAAAAAAATATCCATCGCAAACGGACCCGATTCAGGCCTGCTCTGCGCAGGGAGAGTTTCATCGGTGTAAATTGGAACCGGAAGAAATCAAGCAATTTGCCCGACGGGTGAACACGTCCTATGGAACGCAGGCTCCGGATTGGTTTTCTTGTCCGGGGAAAGTGGTTGATATGATTCGAAGCGGCGAGTATCAGGCTGCTTTGTTGGCAGATGCCAAAGGCAACATAGGAGCGGGAACTTTTTGGCGGCAAAATGGCAAGTTGGCGGAAGGATTCGGTCCTTATCAATTTGTAGAGGAACGAAATCTGGCCGAACGGAGCATTGACGCCTGTTTAAGCGAATTGGCGCGCACGGGGACGATTTGTCTGGTTTTCGAACAACCTACCGCAGACATGCCGGAGGAATATTTTGAGCGATTAGCGCCGGGAAACCCGGTACTGTACCGTCAACTGACGGAAGACAACGGATTGGTGGCATATGTTCATCCAATTTTTCGGGAATTTTTGCAGGAAAATGTTCAGCGACTTTTTTTGCCGCGACAATTGCATGGAGTTGAATATTTGGGTGAAGCTCAATCTGAATTCAGCGCTTTTGCAACGCAGTTGAATCGGAAGGATCGGCAGGCTACTTTATCGGTGCTCTGGGTGGGGAAAGATGCGACGAAGGTTTTGCAGGATCATGTGAAAGTTTTGGCGCAGGAGGGATACGCTCAGCTGGAATTTCGTTTGGATACCGGAGACCCGGCACAGGCAATATTGGCTCCTCACTTGGTCGCTGCCGGTTTTGCGCCGCAATGGGTACTTCCGTGGGGCGGAAAAGGCGATGTCATTATACTGGCGCATCAAGGAGGGGACGCAAGGTGAAAGGGGCGTTTCCTCCGCTGGAGACATTGGTCCCCGAGTATATTCAGCGAATTGATCCTTATATTCCAAGCAAGCCGGATGATGTTTTATGTAAAATTTTCGGCTGTAAACATATTTATCGACTGAATAACAATGAAAATGCACTAGGCCCATCACCCGGAGCTATTGCGGCAATAACCGCCATTGACCCGGTGCAGGCGGCTGTGTATCCCAGTGGTGACGCGTATCACCTGAGGCAAAAATTAGCCGAACGCTATGGACTTTCAGCGGATTCCTTTTTAGTCGGCAATGGCGCAAACGAAGTGATTGCTTTTGTTATCAAAGCTTTTTGCCAGACAGGCGACAATATTATCACGACGGACAAGACCTTTGCGGTGTATGAATGGGTGGCTGATTTTTCGGGATATCAGGCCCGACTGACGTCGCTAAAGGCGGACCAGAGCTTTGACGATGAGGCCATGTTGGCGGCGATTGACAATCAAACCAAAATTTTATTTATCTGTAATCCGAACAATCCGACAGGAACTTATTGGAATGAAACACGATTGAGACATTTTCTGGATCGGGTGGGTGGAAGACAGATTGTGGTGTTGGACGAGGCGTATGGAGAATTCGTTGAAGCTGCGGATTTTCCCAATGGCATGGAATTGTTGCGGGAATATCCCAACTTGATTGTCTTTCGCACTTTTTCCAAGATTTTTGGGCTGGCCGCTTTGCGAATCGGTTTTTTGGCGGGACAGGAAGCCGTGGTGAATGCTATTCGTCGCGTTTGCGTTGTTTATTCGGTAAATTCAGTGGCTCAGCAAGCGGCGATGGGAGCCTTGACTGATGCGGAATGGCAAATCGAAAGAACCCGGCGAATGGTTCGCGAAGCAAGACTTTTTCTTGCGCAGGAACTGGATAAAATGCAGCTGTTTCATACCATGGGCGAAGGAAATTATATGATGATCCGGCTGCCGATGAGCGATACACTGGCATACCGCCGTCTCATGGGGCACGGAATTATGGTGAGGTCGATGACGGGCTTTCGTTCTCCCAATCATATTCGTGTTACAATGGATACATTGCCAGTTATGGAAAAATTCATTTCGGCGTTACGACAGATCATATAAATAAAAAGGGCAAGATTTTTAACAAAACAAAGGAGTGGAAAATATGAATGTGAACACGAGAGAAGAAAAAGGATTTTGGATTGTGACGGTTGCTGATCGATTGGATATCGGCAATTCGGCTCAATTTGAACAAGCTTGTTTGGCATGGATTGAAGAAGGACATTCAAATATCGTGTTGGATTTCGGTTCACTGGAATATATCAGCAGCGCCGGATTGCGCAGTATTTTATCCGCGACCAAAAAAACGAAGGGAATCGGCGGCAGCCTTTCCTTGTGCTCTCTATCAGGCTTGGTTGAAGAGGTGATCAGTATTTCCGGCTTTGACAATATCCTGACGGTATATGCCGATGTAGCGCAGGCGATTGCCGGAAAGGAGAACTAATGGAGCTCAAGGAAAAGATTTTTTTGGCTCGGCTCGAAACCATACCGGATATTGTTGGATTTATCTCGGAGACGGCGGCAGCGATGGGTGTTCATCCCAAACGGGTGATGCATTTGGAATTGGCTGTAGAAGAAGCGGCTGTCAATATTTGCAGCTATGCGTATGAAATTCCGCCCGGAGAAATGACCATCCGGATTTCACGGGAGGAAGAAGTTGTGCGCATTGAAATGATTGACAAAGGGGTTCCTTTTGACCCGCTCGCATTGGAAGCGCCGGATATTCAATCGGAATTGGAACATCGTGAGGTTGGCGGGTTGGGAATTTTTCTGATTCGCAGGATGCTGGACGAAGTACGCTATAGTCGCAGCGGGGAGTGCAACATCCTGTCATTGGCTGTGCGTCATGGTGAAAAATAAGCTTCGGATCGCCCAATGGCGGGTAAACATTTGCCTGCTGGTTTTTTTGGCAATTTTTCCAGCTTGTACGCAGGCGGAACCGGCGCCGATTCGTTTTATGCTGCAATGGAGTCATCAGGCTCAATTTGCGGGGTATTATGTAGCTCAGGAAAAGGGATTTTACAAGGAAAAAGGGTTGGATGTCACCATTATTCAGGGGGGACCCGGGTTGGACACTTCTGAGTTTTTGGCGCGCGGTGAGGTGAACTATGCAACGCTTTGGCTGAGTACGGCGTTGTCTCTTCAAGAGCGGGCCCAACCGTTGATGAATTTGGCGCAGGTTGTTAATGGGTCCAATTTGACGCTTGTGACACGAAAAGAGGATCAAATTGACAGTATTGACGAGCTAACCAGCAAAAAGGTAAGCATATGGGAAGGAGATTTCAGGGCGCCTTATGTTGCATGGCTTCAGTCCAAGAAGGTTGAACCGAGGATATTTCCCCAATATTATTCGGTGAATTTGTTTTTGCAAAGAGGTGTAGAAGCCTGTTCCGCTATGGACTATAACGAGTTGCATATGTTGTACCAATCAGGTATTGATATGAATGAACTAAACCTATATTTTTTACGGGATTACGGGTTTGGATTTCCAGAGGATGGAATTTATGCCGCGCAGGATACCGTAAGGTCGGACCCGCAACAGGCAAGCGCTTTTCGGGAGGCGTCTCTGGAAGGATGGCGGTATGCGGCTGAACATCCTGACGAAGCGTTGGATATTGTGATGCAATATGTCGAGAAGTATAATATACCGACCAACCGGCCTCATATGAAGTGGATGCTGGAAAAAATTCTGGACAGTATCATTCCGGATTCGCAAAACCAATGGACATTGGGAAAGCTGTCCCGGCAGGATTATGAACGGACAGTGAGTGTTATGCGCGAACAGGGCATGCTGCAAAGTGCTCCTGCTTATGAGGATTTTATCGGCGGAGGCATTGGCTATGTTCCGTAAATGGAGTATTGCATGGCGACTGTCAATATCGATGTTGTTGGCATCTGTTATTATTCTTGGCGCAGTTATTGGGTATGGTTATGTAATTGCCCGGCAAATTCTCGAACAGGAGCTGGAAGAAAAGGCCTGGCAATTGTCCAGAGCGACTACGGCCCGCATCGAAACTGTTGAAGTGGCAGTCGGCAAGGCGGTTGAGGGCTTGGGCGGACGAATGGAGATAGAAGCTCCGGAAAGCCAGGAAACGCTCTATTTGCTGCTGGAACGGCTGGTCCGTTTCAATGAGGAAATCGACGGAGCCTCGATAGCGCTGGAGCCCCGGGCTTTTGGGTATAGTGGAACCTATACTTCGCCTTACGTTTTCCGTTCCTGGAACCAGTTGGTTCGAGAAGATCGCGGAAAACGGGCCAGCCTTTTTTTTGTGCAGGATTGGTACACGATTCCCGGCATGATGCGCCAATCGCTTTGGAGTGAGCCGTACCGCGCCGAGTTGCGGGGTAATGCTTTAATCGTTACTTATTCAACGCCGATTCACGATAAAAACGGACGATTTTTAGGCGTGGCGACGTGTGATGTTTCACTGGAATGGCTGACTGATTTACTCCGGTCTTTGTCCTTGGGAAAAGACGGGTATGCTTTTATGATATCCCGTAATGGCACGTATATTACTCACCCCAATCGGGAACTTATTTTGAAAGAAAATATTTTTAGTCAGGCCGAGGAACAGAACAATCCCAACCTTCGAGCATTGGGCCGCGATATGGTGCAGGGGAAAGAGGGCTTTGTTCCCTATGGAAATGTTTTTTCGGGGCAAGAGGGATGGTTGCTGTATCGATCGATTCCCGCAACGGGATGGTCAATCGGCATTTTTTTCCCGGAAGCGGAACTGATGGCCAAGGTTGTCGAGTTAAGCCGAAAAGAAGGCGCCATTGGGCTTCTGGGCTTTTTATTGCTGATACCGGTCGTTTTGTTTATTTCCCGATCCATTACAGAACCTTT
Source organism: uncultured Veillonellaceae bacterium (assembly GCA_964609115.1). Lineage (GTDB taxonomy): Bacteria > Bacillota > Negativicutes > UBA1444 > UBA1444 > UBA1444. The sequence continues at coordinate 8,600 of CAZSRN010000046.1, forward strand.
GCGAAAACTGGCTGAAACGACCCAAACCTTTGCGACAGGCGACTTGGATGCGCCGCTGCCCCAAATAAGCGGGCAGGATGAAGTAGCGAATCTGGCGAATTCTTTTTCCGTTATGAGGGATGAATTAAAGAAACACATTTCCATGTTGCAGGATGCGGCGACTGCGAAAGAACGCATCGAAAGTGAACTGCGCATTGCGCAAAGCATCCAGATGGAATTGGTACCCAAAACCTTTCCGCCGTTTCCGGACCGAAAAGATTTTGAGCTCTATGCGATGATGACGCCTGCGCGCGAAGTGGGCGGCGATTTCTATGATTTTATGATGCCGGATTCGGATCATTTGTGGATTGCGATTGGCGACGTGTCGGGAAAAGGAATTGCCGCAGCTTTGTTTATGGCGGTTACGCGAACTTTTTTGCGGGCTTTTATTCAGGAGGAGCGTTCGCCAAGCAAGGTTCTGGACCGGGTCAATAATGAGTTGGCCCGCAATAATGACGCCAACATGTTTGTAACGTTATTCTGCGGGGTTGTCCATCTGCCAACAGGGAAATTTTGCTGGTCAAATGGGGGACACAATCTGCCGTTTTTGACAGCAGTGGCCAGAAAACCGGAATTTTTGCCCCGAACAAAGGGGACTTTGATTGGCGCCATGGAAAACATGATTTTTGATGAAGCGGAACTGGTGCTGCATTCCGGCGATTCGCTGTATCTTTACACGGACGGGGTAAATGAAGCCATGGACAAGGAACAACAATTGTTTGGAAACGAGCGGACCCAAGAGGCCTTGGATAGTCTTCGGCAAGAGAATTGCGTCAATCTGGTGAATGGAATGACTCATAAGTTGGCGCAGTTTACGGAGGAGGCGGAACAGTCGGATGATATTACGATGCTGGCATTGCGCTACTTTGGGCCGGATGGTGAAGCATAGCCTGGAAGAATGAGGAATGACTTTTGTGACTAACGAAACCTTCCAATTAATCCCGGTGGGTCCAGACGAAGCACCGCTCGTTGCAAAAGTTTTTCGGTCGGTTTATGGCGAGAATTATATTGATTCTTCTGTATATCAACCGGAAAAATTGTTGCAAAAAATGAGTCTGGGACAGCTGTTCGGCATACTGGCTTTGACATCCGACGGGCAAGCCGCAGGGTATGTCGCATTGGGCGCCACCGCCCCCAACGCTTTTCTTCTGGAGGAGAAGGGGCTGGTTGTTGTTCCTGAATATAGTCATACGAACATAGGGACAATTTTAGCGTGCTACTTTGGCAATCCCGCAACTTGGCCCGCAAAAACAATCGGGGTATTTGCCACGGCGGTATGTAATCATTACTTTACTCAGGTTATTTGTGAAAAAGCCAACTGGATTGCTTCGGCAGTCCAGCTGGATATTTTTGATCTGTCAATTTTTCGTGATTCAGCTGAAAAAAATGAACGGCTGTCCTGTTCGCTTTTCTTTAGTTCCATGCCACCGCAGCCCGGCTTTTCTTACTGGCCCATCGAGTATTGCGGAATTTTGCAGACCATAACTGCCGCCAGGCAGGAACCCGGCGGCAGAATATCGACGGCGCCGATTCCAGTGGATACACTGACATCTATGAATAGCTTGCCGATTTCATGTGCGCGAACGTGGACAATCCATGTATTTCAAATCGGGGCTGATTGGCCGGTCATTGTCGAACGGATTTTGACTGAAGCCCGGCGGCAAGAAGTGATATCCATACAAATGTTTATTGATACCGCCTGTCCACACATTGGCGCCGCCGTGCAGATCTTGAATTCACAAGGGTTCTTTTTGGGAGGCATCGCTTCTCGCTGGTTTGGCACGGATGGACTTCTCATGCAGCAAGTTTTTGTGGATACGATATATGAGGAAATCAAACTTTATTCCGGGACGGCAAAAGAATTGCTCGGATTTATCAGGGAAGAGCGCCTGAAAATTCGACAGGAAATGGAGAAAAATGATGTCTGTTATTATTCCAAACAACAAGAGTAATGCCGGCATCGTCGGAATGGGAGTTTGTCTGCCGGAAAAAGTGCTGACCAACGCTGAACTGGCCCAAATAGTGGATACCAATGATGAGTGGATTCGGGAACGAACAGGAATCCAGGAACGACGAATTGCAGAAGAGTCGCAGGCCGCCTCTGATCTGGGTGTGATCGCTGCGCAGCGGGCGTTGGCGCAGGCCTGCGTTTCTGCGAATGAGGTAGATCTGATCATTGTTGCTACGGCTACTGCCGACATGCAGTTCCCATCGACCGCCTGCATCATTCAGGAACGATTGGGTTTGGAAAATACTCCGGCATTCGATGTAACGGCTGGCTGCACAGGGTTTATCTATGCGTTGACGATTGGAAATCAATTTATTGCCAACGGGTTTTACC
>CAZSRN010000047.1:0-3657 GCA_964609115.1 uncultured Veillonellaceae bacterium
AATTTCACTCGCTGGTGGAAAATGTCAATATCGGCGTATATCGGGCTACGCTTGACGGAAAAGGCGCTTTTCTGCAACTCAATCCGGCTATGGTGCATATTTTTGGGTACTCTTCTGCGAATGAACTGTTAAGGATTCCCCTTGTCGACCTGTATCAGAATGCGGCTGACCGGGAACAGTTTTTAGCGGATGCCCGGCAGGAAAGGCTGGTTAAAAACCGGGAATCGCTCATGCGCAAAAAGGATGGAACGGTGTTCTGGTGCTCCCGCTCCGGTGTTGTTCGAAGCGATGAAGCAGGCCGGGAATGGATTGATGGAGCGATTGAGGACATCGATGAGCGCAAACGGGCGGAAGCTTTGCTGCGTCAGGCAAAAGAACAGTTGGAAATTCAGGTGGCCGAGCGAACACGGCAATTGACGGAACTGAATGCGGAATTAAAACAGTTGTCTACCTTGGACGGGTTGACCTGTATCGGCAACCGCCGGTGCTTGGATGATTTTCTGGAGTACGAGTGGCAGCGGGCGCGCCGGGAAAAAGAATCCATTGCGCTCATCATGTTTGATATTGACTATTTTAAACTGTTTAATGATACTTACGGGCATGTTGCAGGGGATGAATGCCTCAAGAAAGTGGCTGCCGTTTTGAAAAATACAATCAAACGGACAACAGACTTTGCTTCCCGCTATGGCGGTGAAGAATTTGTCGTGGTGTTGCCGGCGACGAATGCACAGGGAGCGATGAAGGTGGCGGAAAAAATCAGGATTGCAATTGAAGGATTGGAAATCCGGCACGAAAAATCAACTCTCTCTCCTTTCGTAACGGTTAGTGCGGGCGTCGCCGCCGTGGTACCGGATGGAAACACAACTTCGACGCTTCTGGTTGATGCGGCCGACCAGGCTCTTTATCGGGCAAAAGAGGCGGGGCGAAATCGCTCGGTTTTGGATGATCGACTGAGATAACGAGCTTGACGGTGGGTGCGGCAAGAAGTCACCCGGCAGGAATAAGCTATGGATGAGGGGCTTTGGGGATGAAAGTAGTTCAAATAACCGAGTTTAACGGCGTTCGATTCGGCAACGCACAGGATCTGGAGGCAGCGACAGGTTGTACTGTAATTCTCTGTCCCGGGGGTGCGACGGCGGGAGTCGATGTGCGCGGCGGCGCACCGGGAACGCGTGAAACGGATTTGTTGCGTCCGGAAAATTATGTGGAGAAAATTCATGCCGTGATGTTGTCGGGAGGCAGTGCATTTGGGCTGGATGCGGCGGGCGGCGTGATGCAATATCTGGAAGAAAACGGCATTGGGTTTGATGTTGGAGTGGCTCGAGTACCGATTGTTGCTGCGGCTGTTTTGTTTGATCTGCCATGCGGCGATGCCCGGGTCCGGCCGGATAAGATCATGGGATACCAGGCTTGCCGGGCCGCCGAAAGCGAAAGGTTTTTGTCGGGATCGGTGGGCGCCGGTACGGGTGCGACTGTCGGTAAAGTTTTCGGCATGGAATTCGCAATGAAAGGCGGACTGGGTTCGTATTGCGTTAAATTGGGGGAACTGATGGTTGGCGCGGTGGTAGCCGTCAATTGCCTGGGCGATGTGATCGATCCTGCCAACGGACAAATCGTAGCCGGCGCTTTTCAATCCGAGCCCTTTCGTTTTCTGAACAGTGAAGTGGGATTGTTGCAGCAGCGTGAAATGACCGGCAACCGTTTCGCCGGCAATACGACCATTGGCGTTATCCTTACCAATGCCGCGCTCACCAAGGCGCAAGCAACCAAAACGGCATCCATGGCCCATGATGGATATGCCCGCACCATGCGGCCAGCCCACACGATGCTGGACGGGGATACGATTTTTACCTTATCGGTTGGAGATGTGCAGGCGGATGTTTCCGCAGTTGGCGCGTTGGCTTCCCATGTCATGGCGCAGGCGGTTTTGAGCGCAGTCAGGGCAGCGACTCCGTTGGCGGGTTTTGTGACAAGGGGAGATTTGCCGAAGCTGCAAAAATAATCAAGGACAGGGTCGGCCCGGTTTTGTCGGGTGACTCTGTCCTTTTTCAGCTCGCAAACTCAAGTTTCGGGTACGCTGTCTATTTTGCAGACAAAGTTGCTTTCAGAACTTCAATTGCTTTGTCCAGTTGAGGGTCCTGCTTCGAATCTTTGTCCAGATCTTTCGGTATTTCCACCACGATGTCAGGGTCGATTCCCTTGCCGTGAATGGATCGGTCGCTGGGGGTGTGGTACTCTGCAATGGTAATTTTAAGCGCCGAGTCTTTATCCAGCGGAACGAGACGCTGAACAGAGCCTTTGCCAAAAGTTTTGACACCGACTAATTTTCCGGCTTCGCGGTCTTTTACGGCCCCGGCGACAATTTCAGATGCGCTGGCGCTGCCGCCGTTGATGAGGACTACCAGCGGAATCGGCGTTTTTGTCAGATCGGAGTTGAATGCTTCGCGCGAGCCGTCCTTGTTGATAACGGAGACAATCAGTCCTTTGGGAACTAAAAGGTTGGCGACTTTGACGCTTTCGCCGATCAGTCCGCCCGGGTTGTTGCGCAGATCCAAAATGAGCGAGGTCATCCCTTTCTCGTCCAGTTCGGCCATCTTCTGGGCAAAGTCGCTGCCGGTGGTTTCACTGAACATGGAAAGACGGATATACCCCATTCCATCGTTCAGCATTTTGCCGCTGACGGTTTTGAGAATGATGGTGGCACGGGTCAGGCTGTATTCTTTGGGTTCCTGCCCGGGGCGCTGAATGGTCAGCGTAACTTGACTGCCCTCCTTGCCGCGGATCTTTCCTACGGCTTCATCCAGGGCCATGTCTTTGGTATCGTGCGTATCAATGGCGGTAATCCGGTCACCGCTGAGAATACCGGCGGCTTCTGCCGGAGTGCCTTCGATCGGCGCCACGACAGTCAGCATTTTGTCCTTTACGCCGAGCACAATGCCGACGCCGCCAAAAGAGCCTTTGGTTTCCAGCATCAGCTCACTGAACATTTTGGGGTCCATATAAACGGAGTAAGGATCGCCCAAGGCATTGACCATCCCCTTGATGGAGCCGGTCATCAGTTTTACGCCTTCCGTGTCGCCGACATATTGTCTTTTCACGACCTGCACGGCGCGGAACAATTTGAGCGTGGCAGCCAATTCTTCCGGGTTCATTTGCGACAAATAGTAATTGATTTCCATAAGGGAGACGTTCTGTGGAGCGTTGGGATTGGCGGTGGCTTTTTCGGCTTCGGCCCAGCCGGTCACCGAACCCAGGGATAGATTTATCATAACCATCAAAGCGATGACAAATCGTAGTGCGCGGTTCTTTTGCAATAACATATTGTTTCCTCCAGTTCAGCAGATTGTTTTTATTATAGCGCATTTTTGGCTGTGCGCGGATATTTTTCAGGAGAAAGAATTTAAAATGTAGTGACAGAGAGTGAAAATGTGCTATCTTTAATATGGAAAAAAATAAAGAGCCTGTTGCGGACTCCGGGAGGAATCTCGAAAAAATCCCGCATGCGGGTAAAATAAAGGAGGCTATGATGCCCCACACACAGCGAAAAAATATCAGGCCCGGCAGTACCGTCAAAGTGGTTCAGAAGGCGCATCAACGCAGCGGACAGCTAACGGATGGAATTGTAAAAGACATTTTGACTTCGAGTCCAGTCCATAC
>CAZSRN010000047.1:3667-10973 GCA_964609115.1 uncultured Veillonellaceae bacterium
GGGTAACGGGAGTAATGGCATGGGAATGACGATTGGATTTATTGCACCGTATGCAGAATTGGCGGAGGTTGCTTCTGAAGTTCGCGATGGAATGGGACTCGATTTTCCTATTGCAGTGGCGATTTTGGAAGGAGCGCTGGGTGTCGCCGATACCTTGATCGGCCAAGGCTCGGAAGTCATTATCAGCCGTGGCGGAACGGCGGCCTTGCTGCGCGGCAAACTGAGCCTTCCCATTGTTGAGATCAAGGTAACCGGATATGATGTAATGCGGGCGTTGCATCCTTATATCGGGAAAAATCATAAAATCGCCATTGTGGGTTATCAAAACGTGGTGCACGGTTGCCGGATCTTTGGGGAATTATTCGGCTTGTCCATTCGGGAACTGATCATTCCGTCCGAAGAGATTGACAAGGACTGGGAGGCCGTACAGCGGGAAGTCCGGCGATTGGTGACGGAAAACGATATTGATGTCGTTATTGGCGATTCGTTGGTAAAAGGCCGGCTGAAAGTCGATAATGCCGAAATTCGAATGGTTGAATCCGGAAAAGAAGCCATCATACAAGCGGTGGAAGAAGCGCGGCATATTGCGCAGGTTCGGGAAAACGAGCGTAGAGCGTATGAACGGCTGCGGACGATTATTCATTCGGTGCATGATGGCGTGGTTGCGACGGATGAACATGGACTCATTACGGCAGTCAACCTGGTTGCTGAAGAAATTTTTGGATTCAAAGAGAAGGATGTCTTGGGCATGCCGATCGGAGAGGCAATTCCGAACACCCGCATTGATAAGGTTTTGGCAACGGGTCGGGCCGAGCTGGAACAATTGCAGCAAACTCCCAAAGGATATATTGTAACCAACCGGATTCCAATCAATTTGGAAGGTCGGCCACAGGGGGTAGTCGCAACATTTCAGGAAGTGGCGAAAATCCAGAGTGTGGAACAAAAGATTCGGCAGACCCTTTTTAACAGTGGGTTGTTTGCCCGGTACCATTTTGACGATGTATTGACGGAAGATCCACATTTGAAGAAGATTGTCGCCATTGCCAAAAAATATGCGCAAACGGATGCGACCATGCTGTTGCTGGGAGAGAGCGGCACCGGCAAGGAACTGTTTGCCCAGAGCATTCATAACTATAGCTCGCGGCGGAAGGAAGCTTTTGTGGCGATCAACTGTTCGGCATTGCCGGGGCAACTGCTGGAGAGCGAATTGTTCGGTTATGTCGGCGGCGCTTTCACAGGAGCGCGTAAAGAAGGGAAAAGAGGCTTGTTTGAGCTGGCCCATAACGGCACGATTTTTTTGGATGAAATCGGCGATATGGATAAAGAGCTACAGTCTCGTCTGTTGCGAGTGTTGGAAGAAAAACAGATTCGCCGGATTGGCTCGGATAGCATCATCCCGGTGAATGTTCGGGTTATTGCGGCAACGAATATGGATTTATGGAACGAGGGAGTCAAGGGAAATTTTCGTCTGGATCTTTACTATCGCCTCAACGTATTGAACATCAAACTGCCGCCGCTGCGAGAAAGACGTTCGGATATCGCCTTGCTGGCCCAATGGCTTTTGCGTCGTTACGGCGAACAGTATGGAAAAAAGATCGCGGGCCTGCCGGAGGGCGTACTGGAACGGTTGCAGCAGCATCAATGGATTGGCAACATCCGGGAACTAAAAAATGTGATGGAACGGATTGTGCTGTCCAGTGAAAATGGCGAGATTGATCCGGATACCGTCGACTTGATGCTGGATAAACAGATGCTTGCACAGAAAAAGCCGGAGACGGGCGAGGAAGATTCAATGCTGAAAGGGTCGCTGGATGAGATTAAACATAAGGTGGCGACTGCGATTTTGGCGCAGGAGGGAAATAATATTGCCCGCGCGGCCCGGCGGATGGAAATTGATCGAAACACCTTGAAAAAGATACTGAAACAATAAAATATCATGAAAAATTCAGCACATGGTGAAATAATCACCATGTGCTGAATTTTTTTTGCGTCTCCGATCCTTGTTTTGAGGGATTTTGTGTTGGCACAGAACTTGCAATAAAAAATGAAAACAAAAAATAGATGGCTATCGCAAAATACAACGGGTGGAGGGTACTGCCAAAGTGAAAAAACAAGTCGGCATTCCTTACGGAAAAGACACGTTAACGTTTGATATTCATGAAAATAATCTGGTGGGGAGTTATTCACCGAAAAATACGCAGGGAGTTGTCGATGTTTCGGACGAGATTCGTCGTGCGCTTCGTACGCCGATCGGAACAAAACCGGTGCGTGAATTGGCCAAGGGCGCCAAAAAGGTGGTATTGGTGGCCGATGACAACACGAGATTGACGCCTGCCGATAAAATTATTCCGCTGTTGCTGAATGAATTGAATGCTGCCGGAGTCAGGGATGAACAGGTAACGGTTATTATTGCGCTGGGAACTCATCGCCCCATGACGGATGCGGAGATTTTGGCCAAATACGGGGATGAAACAGTCCGCCGGGTAACGGTGAAAAACCATAATTTTCGTGATCCCGAACTGATGGTGGACCTGGGGACTACACCCAACGGTACCCACATTAAAGTGAACCGGGAAGCGGTTGAAGCTGATTTTAAAATTGGCATCGGCAGTATTGTGCCTCATTATATTCCCGGGTTTGGCGGTGGCGCAAAGATCGTGCAGCCGGGCATATCCGCCGAGCAGACGACGGCGGAGACGCATTTGTTGAGTACCTGTGAACCCCGCTCATTTCTGGGCATTCGCGAGAATCCCGTACGGATCGAACTCAACAGCATCGCCCGCGCGGTGAACCTAAACACCATTGTGAATACGGTTCTTAACTGTCACGGCGAAGTAGCGGGCGTATTCTACGGCGATGTGGTGGAAGCGTTCAATGCCGGCGTCGAGTTGGCAAGAGACGTATATTCCGTGGAGTTGCCGGAGGTAGCGGATATTGTGGTTGCCAGTTCGTTCCCCTGTGACATCGAATTCTGGCAGGCGCATAAAGCGCTGTACCCGGCTGATTTGGCGGTCAAGGCCGGAGGGGTCATTATATTGGCGACTCCGTGCTATGAAGGCGTATCGGTGACTCACGCCGATATTTTGGAGATTACCGGCGAATCGATGCAAGGATTGAAAGATCAAGTGGCGCGCAAGGAAGTGCATGATGAGGTGGCGGCTTCGCTGGCGATCGGCTGGGCGCAGGTGAAGGAACGCGAATCGGTGTACATCGTATCGTCGGGCATTGGTGATGAAGAAGCGCGAAAACTAGGGTTTACTCCCTTTGCGACGATACAGGATGCGCTGGATGCAGCGCTGGCGCTCAAGGGAAGAGAGGCCCGGGTGACGGTATTGACGCATGCTCCGGATATGTTGCCGGTAATCCGGGAAAAAGATGGGAAATAGAGTGAGTAATAAGCATTGCAGCAGAGAAGGAGATGTGTCCATGCAGTTCAAGGGATACCGACGGCCTGACGGCAAAGTCGGAATTCGCAACCAAGTATTGGTTTTACCCAGCGTAGTCTGCGCCAACCGTGCAGCCAGGGGAATTTCTCAGGCAGTGGCGGGCACGACATGGGTCGAACATCAGCACGGCTGTACCCAGCTTGGAGCTGATGCGGAACTTACGGCCGGTGTACTGGTTGCTCATGGAACTCATCCGAATGTGTCCGGTGTAATTGTAGTCGGTTTGGGGTGTGAAACGATTCGCGCGCAAGATATTGCCGCAGAAATCAAAAAGCAATGTCCCTATAAAAATGTGGCTACCATCATTATTCAGGACGAAGGCGGTTCGGTTAAAGCCATCAGCGCCGGGGCCGGTTTTGCACGGAAGTTTGTTGAAGACGCAGTCACACTCGAACGGGAATGGATCGACGCTTCCGAACTGATTCTGGGGACCGAATGCGGCGGATCGGACGCCTGTTCGGGGATTTCCGCCAATCCGGCGCTTGGAGTTACAAGCGACATGCTGATTGATGCGGGGGGCAGCGTCATATTGGCGGAAACAACGGAAATTATCGGCGCCGAGCATATCATTGCGGCACGAGCCGTGACGCCTCAAGTTGCCCGAAAATGTTTTGACGTGATTAATGCCTGTGAAGCTTCGGCGAATAAAATGGGCGTGGATATGCGGGGAGGGCAACCGACGCCGGGGAATATTGCCGGAGGATTGTCCTCGATTGAAGAAAAATCGCTGGGGTGTATTTATAAAGCGGGAAGCCGTCCATTGCAAGACGTGATTGCCTACGCAGCGCCGGTAACACAAAAAGGGTTGGTTTGGATGGATACTCCCGGGCAGGATATAGAACAATTAACGGGGATGGTAGCGGGGGGCTGTCATCTGGTCGTATTTACGACGGGACGCGGTACCTGCTGCGGTTCGCCGATTGCGCCGACAATCAAAGTGGCAACGAATACCGCATTGTTTGAACGGATGAACGACAATATCGACATCAATGCCGGCACGGTGATTACCGGTGAGGAAAGCGTAGAGCAGGTTGGCCGACGAATTTTTGCAGAAATGTTGGAAGTTGCTTCGGGTCGGCTGGCCAAGGCGGAAATTCTTGAATTTAATGATTTTGCCATTCGACGCATTGGTCCTACGATGTGACGCAATGGATTTGAAAACAGAGGTGGTTGAAAAAATGGCCGGTCTTCAAGCAATAGTAATGAAAGCGAAAGACAATGTATGCACTGTCGTTGAAGCCATTGCCCCCGGTGTGGAAGTCGGAATGGAGATTGGCGGAGAACTTTTGCGGGTGCGTGCCGGGGAAGCGATTCCTATGGGGCATAAGTTGGCGATTCGTGATATTAATCAGGGTGAAATCATCATGAAGTATGGTGAAGTTATTGGTCGTGCTACGCAAAACATCAAAATTGGGCAGCATGTTCATGTCCACAATTTGGAGAGTTGCCGCGGTCGTGGTGATCGATAGGAAAAAGGGACGGGAGGAATTGGATCATGGGGAAAAAATGGAATGTGTATGTTACCCGGATCATTCCGCAGGAAGTGATCGACGAATTGGCTCAACATTGCGAGGTGGAAGTCAATCCGGAAAATCGTGCGCTGACGAAAGCGGAATTAAGGGAAAAAGTTCGTGGCCGGGATGCGGTATTGACCCAAGCAAGCGATATTGTCGACGATGCCGTGTTGGATGCGGCGGGACCGCAGTGCCGCATTTTTGCCAACTATGCTGTGGGTTACAATAATTTTGACCTCGCGGCAGCGGCGCGTCATAACATAATGTTGTCGAACACGCCGGATGTTGTGACTGACTCAACGGTTGAAATGACTTGGGCCTTATTGTTTGCAGTCGCCCGACGCCTCGTTGAAGCGGATTCCTATGTCAGGACGGGAAAATTCAAAGGATTGGACCCCATGCTTTTGTTGGGAACCGGATTGTCCGGCAAGACTCTCGGCGTAATCGGCGCCGGCCGTATCGGCAGCAAGTTTGCCCAGAAAGGGCGGGCTTTCGATATGAAGATCATTTATAATGACGTGGCTCCCAATGCCCGGTTTGAAGAAGAAACCGGCGCTACTTATGTTGATAAGGATACGCTGCTGGCGCAGGCTGATTTTTTGTCCCTGCATGTACCGCTGTTGCCGGCAACCCGTCATTTGATCGGCGCTCATGAATTGAAGCTGATGAAAAAATCGGCGATCTTGATTAATGCATCCCGCGGCCCGGTGGTAAACGAAGCGGATCTCGTACAGGCGCTGAAGAATGGCGAGATTCGAGGCGCAGGGCTGGATGTATTGGAAAATGAACCGGCGCTTGCGCCGGGTCTGAGTGAATTGCCTAATGTCGTGTTGGCGCCGCATCTGGGTACGGCGACTCACGAAACCCGGCTGGGTATGGGACGCGTCGCAACCGCCAACATACTGGCCGCTTTGCGGGGTGAAATTCCGCCCAACAAGCTGTAACGACATTTACGGACACCGATCTGGAGAGGAGGGACAGGGTCTAAACGCCGGGGAAAAAGGAACACGTTAAAACTGCTAAGCAAATTAATGTGAGGGGGAGAATTATGTCTAAATTATCAACACGCATCGTTGCGCTCGGAATTGCTGTATTCATGTTGTCCATGGCGCTGGTTGGTTGCGGCGGCAACAAAAAGGCTGAAGGCGACAAATCCGCGCCGCAGAAAGTTGTCCTGAAACTGGGTACGGAAACCGCAGCGTCCCATCCGGAAACTAAAGGATCGCAAAAATTGGCGGATATCGTCAAGGAAAAATCAAAAGGCACTTTGGAGATTCAGGTATTCGACAGCGCCAAAATCGGCAGCATGAAAGAACGTACGGAAGGAATGCGTCTCGGTACCGTCGATATTTCGACATCTTCCGTTGGCTTCCTTGCTTCTTACATCCCCGTTCTCGGCGTCTTCGACCTACCCTACATTTACAAAGACAAAGCTCATGAATTCCGTGTATTCGACGGCGAAATCGGTAAAGAAATTGACAAGAAAATGCAGGAAAAAGGCTTCCGCGTCGTGTGCTATTTTGATATGGGTTCCCGTCAGATTACCAACAACAAACAACCCATCAACACATTGGCGGACATCAAGGGCATGAAGATCCGCGTGCCGCAGACCGAAGCCAGCATCGAAGGATTCAAGGCGCTGGGCGCTGCGCCGACTCCGATGGCTTTTAGCGAAGTATATATGGCGTTGCAACAAAAAGTTGTCGATGGACAAGAAAACCCGTTGTCTGTTGTTGTGTCCGCCAAGTTCAACGAAGTGCAGAAATATATGTCCCTGACCAACCATCAGTTGTTCATCCAAGTGCTGTCCATTAGCGAAAAAACCTGGAAAAAGCTTTCGCCTGAACACCAAAAAATCTTGATGGAAGCGGCCAAAGAGGCGCAGGCATACGAACGTGAAATCGCTGCCAAGGAAGAAAACGAACTGGTTAAGACACTAAAAGATAAAGGCATGACAATTAATGAAGTCAAAGATATTGCTCCCTTTGCAGAAGCCGCCAAACCGTTGCGGGAAATTTACATTAAAAAACTGGGCAAGGACGCTCAGGATATGTTCGGCAAGATTGACGCAGTACGCAACAAATAGACTCCATATATGCGGGAACGCTCCGGTATCAACAGAATACCGGAGCGTTGCCCTGTCTTTGCCCCGCGAACTAAAGAAAGTGTTCTAAAGGAGCATGGAGGAATGAAGGTTAACAAAATTCTGGATGGAATATCCGTCCTGTGTATGGTTTTAATTCTTTTGCTTGTCGTAGCTCAGGTCGTGTTGCGGTATGTTTTTAATTCACCGCTGACTTGGTCGGAAGAACTGGCGGTATTTGTGATGATTTGGCTGACCTTTAT
>CAZSRN010000048.1:0-10882 GCA_964609115.1 uncultured Veillonellaceae bacterium
TACCATAAGGAAGTTGTTGTGGACAAGAAAAGTGGAAAGGACATGGCAATTAAAATTGCATTCAGTAAAAAAAATAGATATTATATATAAATACGGTAAATAATGTCGTGCGTGTAATGGCAAATGATTTGGGAGGTAGAAATGTGTTTCATTCCATTAAAACAAAATTAATTGTGTTTATTGCCGCGCTGCTTTCGGTTATCGGCGTGGCCATTATGGGAGCAGTATTATATTTTTTCACGGATTATGCCGATACCATCGCCAAACAACAGGCGCGTTCCGGTGTGCAAGGACTGCACAATGTTTTGGAAGAGTCAAAGCAAGAAATGAAGATGCGGGCGATTATGTTGGCTGCCAATCCTGATGTTGCCAGGGCCGTGGAGGCGAAGGACACTGCTCTGGTTTTATCGGTAGTGGGGCAAATCCTTAAGGACATTCCGGTTGATTCGGTTACGATATCCGATGAAAAGGGGATTGTGATTGCCCGTACGCATGAACCGGGGAAAAAAGGGGATAGCGTCACCGGACAAGCCAACGTTCGAGAAGCGTTGAAAGGCAATGTAACGGCAGGTGTTGAACCGGGGACAATCGTAAAATTATCGGCGCGGGCCGGTGCGCCGGTGCGAAACGCACAGGGGCAGATTGTTGGGGTTATTACCCCCGGAGTGACACTGACCAAAAATGAGATGGTCGATAAAGCTAAAAAATTATTTAATGTGGACACTACTTTATTCAAGGAAGATGTACGGGAATCTACAACCATTACGCTTAATGGACAACGTCAAGTCGGAACCAAACTGGATCCTGCGATTGCCGATATTGTGCTGAAACAGGGAAAACGGTTTGACGGCGCTGCAACCATTTTGGGAATGTCTTATTTAACATCCTATGAGCCCATTATTGGACCGGCAGGGAAGCCGGTAGGAGTGTTGTTTGCAGGAGAATCTTTAACGATAGCGCATGCAGCCCGCGATAAAATGGTAGTCACGGTGGCGATCACAACCATCATTGCCTTATTGCTCGCGTTTTTGGCAACATTATGGATGGCGCGTAAAATTACCCAGCCGTTGTTGCAACTGGGAGCAGTGGCAGGTACAGTGGCAAACGGCGATTTAACTCAATCGGTTACCGTGAAATCGGCGGACGAAGTGGGAGCCTTGGCGAAGAACTTTAATACCATGTTGGTTCACTTGCGGGAACTTGTAAAACAAGTGCATGATTTGTCGCAAACTCTTGCTGCATCGTCGGAAGAACTGACGGCAAGCGCCGAACAATCGGCGGAAGTAAGCCATCAGGTTGCACAATCCATTACGGAAGTGGCGGTAGGTGCGTCTAAACAGCTGGCTGCGGTTGATGATGCTTCGGCTGTGGTACAGCAGGTTTCGGCCAGCGCCGAAGAAGTGGCGGCTACTGCCGAGGCTATTACAAGCTTAAGCAATAAATCAACAGAAGCTACAGCGCAGGGAAGCGGAGCTATTGACCGTGCAGTGCAACAGATGGGGAATATTGGCGATGGCAGCCAGGCAGTAAATATTGCGGTTGAAAAGCTGGCTGATTCTTCCAGGCAAATTGGTGAAATCGTTACGGTGATTTCCAATATTGCCGGGCAGACTAATTTGTTAGCGTTGAATGCAGCAATTGAAGCGGCTCGGGCCGGTGAACAGGGACGAGGATTTGCAGTGGTGGCCGAAGAAGTGAGAAAGTTGGCGGAACAATCCGAAGCTGCTGCTAAAGAAATTACTGAATTGATAAATCAAAACCAGACGGATATTCAAAAAGCGGTTCACGCGATGGAAGAATCCTCGAATTCGGTAAAAGTTGGGATTGACGTGGTAAATGCTGCGGGCCTGACTTTTCAAGAAATTTCCCAACTGACTAATGAAGTGTCAACCCAAATGACTACTGTATCTTCGGCAATCATTGAGATTGCTAAGGGAAGCGAGCAAATTGTTGTATCTGTGCGTGATATCGAGCAGGTTAGCAAGGAATCTGCCGGGCAGTCGCAAAATGTATCTGCGGCGGCGGAAGAAATGACAGCTTCTATGACGGAAATTTCTACGTCCAGTCAGAGTCTGGCGAAGATGGCGCAGGAACTTCAAGTCGCAGTAGACAAGTTTCGATTATAAAATATCAATCAGGCTAAAGTTGCGATAAAAGCACGTCATCCGGATAGCCTTGCCCTCCGGATGACGTGCTTTTATCGTTGTTGCGTGGAGTGGAGCAAAGGAACATATAAGTAGTATGATCATGCAAGGACATACGATTTGAAAATGAGATCAGTAAATCTAATGAAATCAGGGGTTTGTTTTCATTATAGCGAGCAATGCGTTGGTGATGGAAGAGGTGCCGGCAGAAGGAAAATGGCTTGAGCCGGATAAAAGATTGCCGGAATTCATGGATTCTGTTATCTGCTGCGAAACAGCTGCTGGAGTCGGACAGTGTACGCCAATGCCGGAATCCAGCACAAAGAGAATGTTTCCTTCTTCCTGCAGTCCCACTGCACCGGTAATGATGAGCCGGCGTTGAAGACAAGAAGCTTCCATAATGGTACCGGGCCCCGCTTTGGTAACGACGATATCGCAGGCTGCCATCAGCAATTCCATGTTTTCGACGAAGCCATAAACGTGGGTGTGAAGAGAGGGTGAAGTTCGGTTGGCGAGCTTTTTGCGCAGGCGATGATTACGACCGGTTATTATGAGCAGGGTGCATTGGGGACATTTGCGTTCCAACTCATTGACCAAAGATTCGATTTTTCCGCCGCCGGCGCCACCACTAGTCAGAAGAACTGTATAGCGAGTGCTGTCAATTCCCAACGACAAACGAGCTGCAGTTTGATCGGGGTGCGCAGAACAAAAGCGAGGATGTACAGGAAAACCCGTACATCTTATTTTTGATGATGGAACACCAAATTGTTTGGCGATTTCCACAGACTTTTGCGTCGGCATTAGGTAAAAATCGGCGCGTGGGCATATCCACGAAGCATGTACACTGATCAAGTCGGTAACAATTGTAACTACCGGCCAAGTTGCCTGTGTTTCATCACGGTATGTACACATCGGGCGGACAGCCAAAGGATGAATGACAACAACAAGATCCGGGCCAAACCCGTCTATTATCTTGCTGATCCGGTTCCGGGCAAATCTATATAATAAATTCGAAGCAATATCCATAAACCAAGGGCGATTGGCAAGACGAAACAAAAAGTTGTGCAGCCAAATATGGCCGGAAGAAAAAAAAGCATATAATTCCGGCGCATTACGAATTCCGGGTAATCCACTTGCCCTTAGTAAATCGACCATTTCACAGTTTACATCAGCTCCGGCGGCGGTTAGAGAAGCGGTGACTGCATTGGCTGCGCTGCGGTGACCACCGCCGGTATCGGAAATAATAAATAAAATTTTCTTTTTCATGAATAAATGGCTCGCAACCTTTCCCAATATATTTATATATTTTACCATACTCCTGGAATCCTGTGAGAGCGCGTTGCAGGTAACGGGGTGAGATGATAGAATAATACGCGAGAAAGCTTTTATTCCGGGTTGAGGGGGAACCGCAGCGTGGGGCGAATATTTGATTCCGTAACTGCCTTTTTGCAGGAAGATAATTGGCGGTACGAAGAACTGCCTGATGAATCTGCCATCCGGTTTGGATTTACAGGAAAAAATGCACGGTTTGAGTGCTTCGGCCGAGTCAATGAAGAGCATGAGGTTTTTGTGTTTTATACCATTGTGCCCATTCGTGTTTCGGAGGGACAACGCTTGTTGATTGCCGAACTTTTGACTCGGATTAATTATGGGTTGAACATCGGTAATTTTGAACTGGATATGAATGATGGTGAAATTCGTTATAAAACCAGTGTTGATGCTGAAGGTGGCGACTTAACGGCCCGTATGGTTGAAACATTGATAACAGTTAATATTTCGACGACCGATCGTTATTTTTCTTCTTTTACTGATGTAATGTACGCAGGAACTGCTCCAACGGAAGCTGTGGCCCGAATTGAGAGCCCTGATCCGTCGACTCGCAATTGATTTAGCGTGGAGTGAGCGGGTCGTAATATAGGAGTGATAATATTGGGAAAGACATTGTTGCTCGTTGATGATGAAGCAAATATTCTAAAGGCGTTGCAACGTATATTTGTTTCGGCGGGGCATCGGGTTTTAATTGCTGAAAGTGGCGAACGCGGGTTGGAAATCATGGCGCAGGAACCGATAGATCTTGTTATCAGCGACATGCGTATGCCCGGCATGACCGGACATCAATTTCTTAAGCAGGTTCGTTCATTTTATCCTACTACAATGAGGGCAATTCTTAGCGGATTTGCTGAGGGAAAAGATGTTATTGGGTGCTTGCGCGATGGTTCTGCCCGCATGTATATTCTAAAGCCTTGGGATAATGCGAAACTGGTAGAAGAAATTGAAAAATTGTTACAACTCGGGGAGCTGTTTTCCAAACGAAAATTGCTTGAAGTGTTTAACAACCTTAAAGATTTGCCGACCATGCCTGAATTATATGGCAAGGTTTGCGCCATGATTGAAAAAGAGGCGGGGATCGAGGAAATATCCCATGTTATTGAGCATGATCAGACCGTATCCGCTAAACTTCTTCAGGTAGCCAATTCGGTGTATTACAACATGAGTACTGGGTCGGTTCGTCAAGCGATTGTATTTATGGGACTGACCAATTTGAAGACGATAGTGTTGGGATTATCCGTTTTGAAACAACTGGATGGATTGCAGGGAGGCTTTTTTTCCAAGGACGTTCTGTGGGACCACGCGGACAGAGTCAATCGCTTAACGCATGTTATTTTTGAGCAATGCCTGGGACGTCAGATGAAGGAAGATGAGGCAACGGCAGGGTTGTTGCATGATATCGGGCGAATCTTGTTGATCCGCGATTATTCTCAACCTTATTCCGGCGTTTCTCGATCTGTTTTTCAAAATAAACAGGCCACATTCCGTGATACGGAACAAAGCCTGATGGGGATTTCCCACGATGAAGTCGGTGGGTTTCTGCTGAACTGGTGGAGTTTGCCGCACCCGATCGTAGAAGCGGCCATGTTTCATCACGATCCTTTGAATCAGGCCGTGATTAACAGAGAAGTTGTTGCAGCAGTACATATCGCAGATTATTATGCCTGGAAACGGAAAAAAGCGCTGATTTTGCCCAAAATATATCCGGAAGCCTTTGCTATTCTTGGAACTAATGCGGGGGATTGTGAAGCGTTACTGTCGGCTAAGGGGCTTGACTAAAAGTTTTGCGCTGGGGTAAGAGATCCTTCAGCGCTATTTTTTTAGTAGAGATCAAATGGAGGCGTTTTATGAACCGAATCAAAGATATTGTGATACAACAGCAAGAGTATGTAGTTGCTATGCGGCGGATATTCCACGAACGCCCGGAGCTGGGGGGCGAAGAAGTTGAAACACAGCGTATTGTAATGCAAGAGTTAATCAAAATGGGACTGACGCCCCGAAAGGCTGCAGGGACGGGCGTGACGGCGGATATTATCGGTGCATTGCCGGGGAAAACGATTGCCTTGCGTGCCGATATGGATGCGTTGCCAATACAGGATGAAATTGCAACTTCATATCGGTCAAAAAATGCCGGGGCCTGTCATGCCTGCGGTCATGATGGTCATATGGCTATGTTGCTTGGAATTGCCCAAGTACTGCTTGAGATGAAAACGGAACTTAGGGGAACTGTACGGCTTTTGTTCCAGCCATCTGAAGAAAAGTTTCCTAGTGGCGCCTTGGCGATGGTAAGAGAAGGCGTTATGGACGGAGTAAATGTCGTTTTGGGAACCCACCTTTGGCAATCGTTGGAGGCTGGAATTGCGGGAATATCTTATGGATGTCTCATGGCCTCGCCGGATGAATTTACTATCACGGTGAAAGGGAAAGGCGGACACGGGTCAATGCCCCAAAGCACTGTATGCGCCTTGTCGGTTGGCGCTCAGATTGTTTGTGCGATGAATACTATTGTTGGACGCTCGATTGATCCATTAGACTCGGCGGTAGTTTCTCCAGGAATGTTTCGATCCGGTGAAGTATTCAATGTTACCCCGGATGTTGCTGTGATTAGGGGAACGATTCGATCTTTCAATGAGAAGGTTCGACTCAAAGTTTGGAACCGGTTGGAGGAGATATGCGCCGGAATATGTCAGGCAGCCGGTGCAACTTGCACGGTGGAAAAAACCCTGGGACACCCGCCTGTAATCAATGATCCGAAGATTGCGGCGGTAGTGGCGAAAGCAGCCGATAAATCACTTGGCGGAACCTATGTTCATGAAATTCCTCCCGTGATGGCTGGAGAAGACTTTTCGTATTTTTTGCAACAGACTTCCGGCATGTTTTTGTTTTTGGGGGTTGGCAATCCTGAAAAAGGCGCCGGTTTTCCTCAACATCACCCGCGTTTCGATATTGATGAGTCAGTTTTAATTAAAGGGGTAGAAATTATCGTCCGATCAGTATTTGAGCTTCAGAATTGAACTTTTACCTTTGTCTTTTTGTTTTATGTAAAAAAGGAAGGAAAAGATTGCGTAAAGAGCGAACGGAACAACAGATGAAAATGCATTCTGCTGAATGATTATCATTGCCGTGACGTGACAAGATCGATGGACGGAGGAGGTTTAGCCATGGAAGTGCATGTGGCGCGACAGCCGATTTTCGATGTGGACAAGAAAGTAATTGGCTATGAACTTTTATTTCGCAATGGAACCGATGATTTTTTTCCGGGTTCGGATGGCGACCAAGCGACGGCGGATGTTATCAGCAGTAGTTTTTTTCTTAAAATCGTTGACGATATGACAGTCGGAAAAAGGGCTTTTATCAATTTTACACCTCGTTTGTTAAAACACCAGATTATGACAATGTTACCTGCTGATTCTCTGGCCGTAGAAGTGACCGAGATGCTGGAAGTAGATCCGGAAGTTTTGTTGGCTTGTCGTCAACTTAAGGATCAAGGGTATATGGTGGTGCTGGATGATTTTGTCTTTTACCAAAACTCCGAGGAATTAGTGAAACTTGTCGATATGGTAAAAGTTGATTTTGTTACAACCAAAGAATCGGAGAGGCAACGTATCGCCCAACGGCTAAAGCCGTTAGGCGTTGCCTTATTGGCGGAAAAGGTTGAAAGTTATTTCGATTTCAAACAAGCTAGAGACTTCGGTTATCAGTATTTCCAAGGGTATTTTTTTGGTCGTCCGGAAGTATTTTCGGGGCGTGATATTCCGGGCTATACCGTTAATTATTTGAATATGATGCGGGAAGCCAGTCGAACCGAGATAGATTTTGACAAGCTGGAACAAATTTTTCGCCGGGATGTGGCTTTGTCGTTTAAAATGTTAAAATTTATCAACTCATCTTTTTTTGGTATGCGCAACAAAATATCATCGGTGCGTCAGGCATTGGTTTTGTTGGGGCGCAAGGAAATTTTGAAGTGGGTTTCTTTGTTGGCGTTGCAAAACATTGCACATGACAAACCGGATGAATTGGTGATATTGTCGTTGATTCGGGCCCGATTTGCTGAATTGCTTTCTTTTCAACTCGGTTGGACGAAACGCGGTGATCAAGCGTTTTTGGTAGGTTTGTTTTCCTTGATTGATGCCATGCTGGATCGCCCAATGAGTGATGTTTTGCGCGAACTGCCGCTGGATGACGACATTGTTTTCGCATTGCTTCGTGGGGATAACGACTTGGGCAAGTTGCACGCGATGGCCCGGCATTATGAAAAAGCTGAATGGGGAGAATTTGCCGAAGTAGCTACATTATTGGGAATTGCAGATAAGGATGTAGCTGAACTTTATCGCCAATCACTGGGCTGGGCGCAAGGCTTGTTTGTAGTGTTGGGATAGTTTTAAAATATCCTTCTTCCACTATCAGTAGAAGAAGGATATTTTATTTCCAGCATGGAAACAATAGTTTACATGCTGGAAATAATTAATTCCGATAATGGAAACTTATTATTCCGACTGCGAAAAACAGAAAAGGAAAAATGGAGAGCGAGGACTTGGATAAAGTCAGCTTACCAGGAGCCACTTTAATGGGGTTCTGAAACAGTCGGTTGATTCCATTGCTGTGTTGGCATGATTTGTGCATTCCATTAAGTTATATGGAGGATAAGTTCCTTTACATATTAATTAATGGAGGCGATGAACATGATTATTGGCGTAGCAAAGGAAATCAAAAATAATGAGAACCGGGTAGCGTTGACTCCGGCGGGCGCAGAGGCATTCCGAGACGCAGGACACAAAGTTTTGATAGAAACTGGTGCAGGTGTTGGAAGCGGGTTTAGCGACAACGCTTATGAAAGTTTCGGCGCGAAAATTATCGCTGACAAACGCAAACTTTTTGATGCATCGGATATGATTATGAAGGTCAAGGAACCATTGCAACCGGAATATGAGTTGTTTCATGCGGGACAAATTTTGTTTACTTATCTGCACTTGGCTCCAGAACCGGAACTGACTGCCGCTTTATTGAAAGCAAAAGTTACGGGAATCGCTTATGAAACCATTGAACTGCCTGACCGAAGCTTGCCGTTGCTTATTCCAATGAGTGAAATTGCAGGCAGAATGGCAACACAAACCGGCGCACATTTTCTCGAAAAACACGAGTCCGGTAAGGGGAT
The DNA here is from genome assembly GCA_964609115.1 of uncultured Veillonellaceae bacterium. Lineage (GTDB taxonomy): Bacteria > Bacillota > Negativicutes > UBA1444 > UBA1444 > UBA1444. The sequence goes on from CAZSRN010000048.1 coordinate 8,629, forward strand.
TTTGCTTGGTGGAGTACCTGGGGTTGCCGCGGCGAAAGTGGTTGTTGTCGGTGGGGGTATTGTAGGAACGAATGCAGCAAGAATTGCCCATGGCATGGGAGCGCGGGTGACTGTGATCGATAACTCTGCGGAACGGTTGCGACAACTGGATGACTTGTTTGTAGGCCAAGTGGCTACGGTCATGTCAAACCGATATAATATTGCAGCCTGTACACGCGAAGCGGATCTGGTTATCGGGGCGGTATTGATTCATGGGGCTAAAGCGCCTAAACTGGTGACGGAAAGCATGGTCCGCGATATGGGAGAAGGATCGGTTATCGTTGATGTCGCGATTGATCAGGGAGGTTGTGTTGAAACTTCCGACCATATTACGACCCACAGTAATCCCACCTTTACGAAGCACGGCGTCATTCATTATGCGGTAGCCAATATGCCAGGGGCGGTTGCACGCACATCAACACTGGCTTTGACGAATGTTACAATTCAGTATGCACTGCAAATTGCCGGGCGAGGCTGGAAGACCATGGCGAAAGAAAATGCCGGATTTGCCAAGGGCATTAACGTGACTGACGGACATCTGACATATCAGGCGGTTGCAGAAGCACTGAACCATCCCTACACTTCACTGGATTCGTTGCTGTAGAGATTGAGGAAGAAAAGCGCCGCCAATGAGAGGGGCGCTTTGAATGGAAACGATCCGGCTAAAACTGCCGAATATTGACCGTGTGGGTTTGGTCCTGGATATTTCTCATGCGCTGGTTACTCAACGTATCAATATAATTTCAATGGAAGTAGAGCCTAATATCATGTATGTGGAGCTGGAAGCGATTCCTGAAGTTGTCCAGCGGGAAGTGGTAGCGGCTCTACTTTCTATTCCGCAAATTATTTCTGTTGAGACTGTTGATTTGATGCCTCACCAAGTTCGCGCGGAGCAACTGAAAGCTGTCATGATGGCGGTAAGTGATGGAATCGTGGCAATTGATGCAGCTGGGGCGGTGACACAGTATAATCCGGCTGCGGAGCAGATTTTGCATTTGCCTCGTGAAAAAATAGTTGGAAAGTTGCTGACAGAGTGCTTGCCGCATGATATGCCCCTGATGGAGACTTTGCGCACGGGTATTTCCTATAACAATCGAGAAATTGTTCTGGCGCAAACAAAGAGTCACTATTTAGCAAGTGGTCGCCCGATTTTCGATCAAACGGGGCGGCTTATTGGTGCCGTGTCTGTATTGAAGGATATCAGCGAGATACGGGAATTGGTACAGTCGGTGACTGGACAGCTGCCGACCGCATTTGAACAAATTCGTCATGAAAGCACAGTGATGAAACAGACGATTGCGATGGCAAAAACAATTGCACGAGGTGATTCTACAGTATTGCTGCGAGGTGAAACCGGGACGGGTAAAGAAATGTTTGCGCGAGCACTTCATGAAGCATCGCCGCGAGCTTCACGAATGTTCGTACCCGTCAATTGTGCTGCGATCCCGGATAATTTGCTGGAAAGTGAATTGTTTGGGTACGAAGAGGGGGCTTTTTCCGGGGCTGCCAGAGGCGGTAAAAAGGGGCTGTTTGAATATGCGGCAGGTGGAACCCTGCTTTTGGATGAAGTGGCGGAATTGTCGAGTTCACTGCAGGCCAAACTGCTTAGAGTCTTACAGGATGGGAAAATACGCAGAGTTGGCGGTACCGGGGAAGTTTCTGTAGATGTGCGCGTAATGGCTGCAACTCACCGCAATTTGGAAGCACTTATGCTTCAGGGACAATTTAGGGAAGACCTGTACTACCGGTTAAATGTTATTCCTTTGTTTTTGCCGCCATTACGGGAACGCCCTGAGGATATTCCGTTGCTGGCGGATTTATTTTTACATCGCTTTGCGGCTCGAATGAAAAAACCGGTTCCGGTTCTTGGAGAAGGCGCCACAGCGAAACTAATACGCTATTCTTGGCCGGGAAATATCCGCGAGCTTGAAAACGTTATGGAAAGGGCAGTAAACTTAATGGAAGGGCCGATGGTTCTTGCACAACATGTATTGGTGCAGGGGGTTCCGACAATAGCTCCAACCACGGTTCAGAGAAACATGCAGACTAGGTTGGAGGACGCAGTGGCTGAAACCGAACGAGAAACAATATTACAGGCGCTCCAGTTATATAATTCTTCCAGACGGATGGGGGAAGCGTTAGGGTTGTCTCACACAGCGGAGTTAAGTCCATATAATTGTGTAAAATAGGGAACCATGTTCCAAGACCCGGTAGA
>CAZSRN010000049.1:0-10765 GCA_964609115.1 uncultured Veillonellaceae bacterium
GTTCAAATCCCTCCCACTCCGCCAGTTTTATCAAGCATTACGGACTTTTGGAAGTTGATTCCAAAAGTCCGTTTTTGTGTTGTGTTGCTTATTGTGTTGCTTACCGCTCTTTTTTAACCATATGTTCAACTGGGGAAAGTTTCTGCGATAGGGCTTCTGCAAGAGGGTCGAAACCTGCGTTGGAGAGCGTTTCAGACATTGCTGAGCTGGTCATTTCGTCGGCGCCCTGGAATAGATGGATATACATGTTCTGCGTGGTCGATGTGCGAGCATGGCCAAGCCTAGCGGAGACATTCTGAATTGGAATGTTCTGAGCAGCCAACAAGGTTGCTGATAAATGACGCAAGTCTTTCAGACTGAGTTCAGGGTAGCCGATTTTTGTTAGAAACCTCGAGGCCCAGTCAGAAATATCTCCAGGACTCATTGGGGTGGCGACTGCCGACGTGAAAACCGGTTCATTGACAGACCATTTGCGGCCAAAGTCGGCGTACAACGCTTGCTGGTATTTCATGAAACTGGACATGAGGTGCATGATTGCCTGACTCAGCTTGATCTTGCGATTGCTGCTCTTGTTCTTTGGGCGGGCTTTGACGGCGACGCCTCCACCTTCAACGTGTCTACGGGTTTTGTGAACATTGATGGTGTTCATTTTCCAGTCGATATCCGACCAATTGATGCCTAGAAACTCTCCTCGTCTGCAGCCGCTTGCAATGGCAACAACAAGTGCCAGTGCATAATGTGGTGATTCGCAATTGGAAAGCCCAATGAAGATGTCTGACAATAAGCCGTTCGAGAGGTCAGGCACTTTGTGTTCGGGCATTTTAGGCGCGCGAATGCGGTTCATCGAATTAACCTCGATATATTCTAGCCGGAATGCGTGATTCAACATGTTTTTCAGTAGTGAGTCTGGTGTTCCACAGTATCTTTGTCTAGACTGCGAGGCTGCATGTGTGAAAATGTTCCTGGCCGCTCGTAGAACATGAGGTGAGTACAATCCTCACATGAGATGGGGCAATCAGGCGGTGTGTGGCCATGAGCTTTTTCAAATTCACAGACCATTTCTACCTCGGGTTCTATAGCTGGTTCCCCGCATTTTGGACACGATTGATGGTTTTCTGACGATGTTCGCATAAATACAACTCCTTTGCAATTAATAACGGTTAATAATCTAGGGAAGAATGCTTGGCTACTGGACGCATTGATTATGAAAGAGCGATTGAGAACAAATCCTGTCGATATTCCGAATGTTACCCTTGCTCATAGTCTTCGCAAGATCGGCTCTATGAATTATCAGGCAAGACTATCGTGGATGTGGTTGTATAATCGGCAATGATGGCGCGATGAACATGAACTAATGAACTGGTGAGGGTTATCCTACTTTAAATAACTGCTAGGTTGTATAGCAACCGAATCTGTGCTATGATTATAACATTAAAATAGCACAATAACTTTTATAAAGTTAACGTGCAGATACGAGCGGTGGTTATATGGGTGAACTACTAAACGATTTTACTAAATACTTGTGTGAGGTATTAGCGATGAACGTCGAGCCGGAGCCGTGGGAAGGTGAGGCAGTTCTTCCGCTTTATTTGCGCGAGCAATACCAGTTTTATCGGGTCAAGCCAGCAGAAGGCATCAGAAACTTTCTACTTTGCATGGATCGCGCCGAACAAACCCCTGCCTTAATCGAGAAGAATTTCATGCAATTATCGACAAAAACAAAAGATGCACTGGTTTATGTGCGGCAATCCATTACCAGCTATGATCGAAAACGGTTAATCGACAAGAAAATACCGTTTGTTATCCCCGGCAATCAGATGTTCCTTCCTTTCATTGGGCTTGATCTGCGTGAGCGGTACACAGATAATCGGAAGCCATCCAATAACGCCTTTAGCCCGGCGGCTCAACATCTCATCTTATATTTGCTCGGCAACCCTGAGTCGATGGAAATAAATCAATCCAACGCCGCTAGATTGCTCGGATATCAAAACATGACCATGGTAAGAGCGTTTCGGGAAATCGAAAGCGCTGGGGTAGGTAATACGGTTAAAGTTGGTAAGGAGAAGTATCTAAGAATACCAGAGACCCGGCGTAAAGTATGGGAGAAAATTGAGCCACTACTGAAAAACCCCGTCATGCGACGGGTATATGTAACAGAGTTGGATCACCAAACCGTTAGTGAGCTTAATCTCGCGATTGCCGGGGAAAGTGCCTTGGCGAGAGTGTCGATGCTTAACGAGCCGAAAGTGCCGGTATGGGCTATTCAAAGCAAAGTCTGGCAAGGTCCAAAAGGCGAATTGCTGCAGAAACTGCAAGAGCTGCCATATCCTGAGGCGGGGTCTGCCGAAATTGAATTGTGGCGTTACCCTGTGCTGATGCCAGACCAAAGGGAAACCGTTGATCCACTTTCTCTCTATTTGTCGTTGCGGGAACTGGCGGATGAACGACTACAAGATGCCCTGGCTAAGTTGCTGGAGGCTAAACTATGGTAAATGGATTAAAGCTTTTCCAAGAAGCATTTGAAAACTTTTCGAATCAGTACATTCTTATCGGCGGCACCGCGTGCGACTTGCTGCTTGATGAAGCAGGATTGCCATTTCGGGCAACCCGTGATCTGGACATCGTATTGTGCATCGAAGCATTGGAAGAATCCTTCGTTAGGCGTTTTTGGCAATTTGTAGATGACGGCGACTATGAAATCAAAGAAAAGGCACAAAACCATGCGCGTTGTCTGTATCGTTTTTCAAAGCCAGCGCAGTCATCATACCCGTCGGTATTGGAACTATTCTCTCGCAGGCCTGAAATCTTTCAGGACCTCGATCTGGACCAGACTACTCCGGTTGCCGTGGCAGAAGACAGAGTTAGCCTGTCGGCTATTTTGCTTGATGATCAGTACTATGATTTTATTCAGGCGCAGCGGATCGAACAGGCAGGCTTATCGCTTCTTTCTGCGCGCGGCTTGATCTCGTTAAAGGCAAAAGCCTGGCTGGACTTGTCGGAACGCAAGCGAAAAGGCGAACAGGTTGATGGGTCGGACATTCGGAAACATAAAAATGACGTATTCCGCCTGTTCCAAATTGTTGAGCCAGCTCCCCTGCCGGATGTTCCTGAAAAAATTCGCCAAGACATGGAGCTGTTTCTATCAGCTATGGAAATCGACGAGGTTGACTTAAAGCAGCTTGGAGTGAGGATGGCGGTCAAGTCAGATATTTTGGCAGGGCTGCGGATCATATATTGCTCTTAGGATGTTGCTTATTCGGTTGCTTATTTATTCTCGAAAGTTCTCGGACAGTATCGTACTAAATAAAAAACGAAGCGTGAAAAGCGATTTAAATAGAGGTGTTTCAGCTTTGATCAAGAAAAAACCGGAACGGTCTCGGAGCCGGTAATCAAATTGCTAAACCGATAGGGGGGGAAACTCCCGCGAGGGTTCAAATCCCTCCCACTCCGCCAGTTTTATCAAGATTTAGGCGCCAATCCTTTTTATTTATGGGTGGGCGCCTTTTTATAATATTTAACAGCAGGATCATTTTTCTCGTTTGTTATTTAACGCTATTCTTTGGAATGGGGCGCACACTGGATATACTATGGACAGTCAAGGTTCGACAGTTTATGATGAATGTAAACAAGGCGTTTTTTAAAACGCATCAAAATTTTCTAAAAGGGGCTTTGGGCAAATGACGGAGTGGGCATCATTTTCGCCGGTGCTTCAAGCGCTGCTGGCAACGCTGTTTACATGGGGCGTAACAGCGATAGGAGCTGGGCTGGTATTTTTTTTCAAATCGATCAATAAGACAGTGCTGAATGGGATGCTGGGGTTTGCAGCTGGAGTGATGATTGCAGCCAGCTTTTGGTCGTTGCTCGCGCCGTCCATTGAAATGGCGGAAAATTTGGGACAGATTGCTTGGTTGACGGCGGCTGTCGGTTTCCTTTCCGGAGGGGCATTTTTATGGCTGGTGGACGTTACCTTGCCGCATTTACATATGGGACTGAAGACTGATGAAGCCGAGGGGATCAAGACGGGTTGGCAACGAAGCGTTCTGTTGGTATTGGCGATAACTTTGCACAATATCCCGGAAGGGCTTGCCGTCGGAGTCGCTTTTGGCGCTGCCGCCTTTGACTTGCCGTCGGCTTCGCTCGCCGGTGCAGTTGCATTGGCACTGGGGATTGGATTGCAGAATTTCCCGGAAGGCGCTGCAGTTTCGATTCCACTTCGTCGGGAAGGATTCAGCCGGAAGAAAGCATTTTTATATGGTCAGGCTTCAGGGCTTGTAGAGCCTCTTGCGGGTGTAATCGGCGCATTTACGGTTACTGCGATGCGCCCGATATTGCCCTATGCGCTGGCTTTTGCCGCCGGAGCCATGATTTATGTCGTTGTAGAAGAATTGATTCCTGAAGCGCAGCATGACACGGGAGGAAACTCGACGAATGTGGCAACCATTGGATGTATGCTGGGGTTTGCGGTTATGATGATTTTGGATGTTGCCTTAGGCTGATTTCAACAGGGTAAAGTGGGTGAAAAATTGTTGCGATGGATTATCCACGTGGATATGGATGCTTTTTTTGCTTCGGTAGAACAAAGGGATCATCCCGAATATCAGGGGAAACCGGTAATCGTAGGTGGACTTGGAAATCGCGGGGTTGTATCGACGGCTTCTTATGAAGCGCGACGTTTTGGCGTGCATTCCGCACTGCCGATGGTGACCGCCCGACGTCTTTGTCCGCAAGGAATTTTTGTTTCCGGCGACCATCAAAAATACTCCATAATTTCGCATCAAATTATGGCAATTCTACGCGACTATTCGCCTCTGCTCGAGCAAATTTCGGTGGATGAAGCATTTTTGGATGTTACGGGAATGGAACTGCTATTTCCCTCGCCTGTCGATATTGCCCGGGAAATAAAACGCCGGGTGAAATCGGAGATGAAGCTGACGATATCCGCAGGCGTGGCGCCCAATAAATTTCTTGCCAAGATGGCGTCTGATTTGAAGAAGCCCGACGGACTCGTCGTGGTCGAACACGGACGGGAACGGGAATTTTTGCAGGAACTGCCGGTAGGAAAGTTGTGGGGCATAGGAGAAGTGACGGCAAAAGCGCTGCGAGCCAAAGGCATTATGACGATCGGACAACTCTCACATTTGCAGGACGCACAGTTGAAGAGCTTCTTTGGACAAAATGCCGAACTGGTGCACAATCTATCCATGGGCAAGGATGATCGATCCGTGGTTCCCGCGCGGGATGCAAAGTCAGTGGGGGCTGAAGAAACCTTTGAACAAGATCTGACAACGCTGGATGATATGCAGACCGTGTTGATGGATCTTGCAGAACGGGTCGGGCATAGACTGCGCCAGGAGAAAAAAACAGGCCGGACCATTACGTTGAAGTTGCGCTATGGGAATTTTCAAACGATAACCCGACGGCGAACATTGGAAGGACCCACACAGATTGATGAAACGATATACGAGGCGGCTGTCGAACTTTTGGACCAACAACAGAATCTTGAAGCAGGAGTTCGATTGTTGGGGGTTACAGTATCTCAACTGGAAACGGAAGGGCCTGTTGAATGTTCGTTATTTGAAAACAGGGAAGAGTTGGGACGAACCCTTTCGTCGACGATGGACCGAATGCGTTCAAAATATGGATCAACGATACTTATGCATGGCAGATTAGCTCCCAGAAAGGAAAGGACGGATGAAAAAAATGATAAATCGTGAGCGAGTGTTGAAAGAGTTTATGGAGTTGGTTGCCATTACCTCGCCCAGTCGTGGGGAACGTGAAATCGCCGATGTTTTGAAAATGAAATTGGCGGAAGCCGGACTGCGGGTGGAAGAAGACAATACGGGAGCGAAAATTTCCGGCAATGCAGGCAATTTGATTGCGCGGTTGCCGGGGAATATACCGGGAGCTCCATGTATTCTGTTAAGTGCACACATGGATTCGGTGGAACCTTGCGCAGGAATTCTGCCTCAATTGAAAGATGGCGTCATTACGTCGGCTGGAGACACAATTCTGGGATCTGATTGCAAGTCGGGCATTGTACCTATTTTGGAAGCGATGAGGATAATACAAGAGAGAGCGTTGCCGCACGGTGAAATCGTAGTGGCATTGACAGTTGCGGAAGAAGGCGGGCTGAACGGCGCCAAAAACATTGATCCGCAGAAGATTCGGGCGGACTTCGGATATGCGTTGGATGGCGGAGAGAACCCGGGAGTAGTGACATCCATGGCCCCCGGGCAGAACCATATTAAAGTTGTAGTGAAAGGGAAGACTGCGCATGCCGGATTAGCACCGGAAGACGGAATTAATGCCATAATTCTTGCGGGGAAAGCATTGGCGAGTGTTCCTCAGGGCCGCATAGATTTCGAAACAACGTGCAATGTGGGACTAATCAAAGGAGGTACGGCAACCAATATCGTACCTGACTGGGTGGAAATTATCGCAGAAGCTCGCAGCCGAAACATGGGGAAACTCGAAAAACTGACAAGTGAAATCACTGGAGTCTTCACTGGGATTATAACGAAAGAAGGCGGACAAGCAGAGACCACCGTGACAAAAATGTATGAACCTTTTGTCTTGGCAGAAGATTCGCCGGTTATTCAGACGGCCGTTCGCGCCGCAAAATCTGTAGGACTGAAAACTCAAATTTCAGCAACCGGCGGCGGCAGTGACGCTAATTTTTTCAATCGATATGGAATTCCTGTGGCAATTTTGGGAACAGGAATGTCCAAGGTTCACACAAAGGAAGAATTTATCCTGGAAGAACACCTGTATTTGACGGCAGAATGGACGATAGCCGTAATTCAAGCTGTAGTTTAAAATTAACAAAATAGTATGACAAATAAAAATTAACGAGGTATAATGAAGATGCAATAAAGGTTGAAAGGAGGTGAAAAATCATGGCACTGACTACCCTACTGGATGTGAGTCAATATATTACTCCCGGAATGAGTGAGATTGTTCAAAAAACCGTCGAAAAGAAACATACGGGTTATAGCTACGGTGGCGGCGGAGCAATGGAAGATTTGTTGGCGACCCCGGCGTATGTCAATTTGATGATTCACGCCGCGATACAGACAATCGACCACAAACTGCCCAAGGGTTATATCACGGTTGGTCGCTCGATGGAATTTACTCACGAAGCGCCGACAGGCACCGGAATGTCGGTAAGTATTCAGACTACCGTTACCGAGGTGCGAGGCAATCGGATCATGTTGGAGATCATCGCCAGCGATGAACTTGGCGCGATCGGCAATGGGCGACATGAAAGGGTGGTAGTCAACCGGGATGATTGGATGAAAAAAGTTCAGGAACGGCTAAAACCCGTCCAAAGAATGGATATCAAGTAAATACAAAACCGCCGGTCGGCAGTAGCCAACCCGGCGGTTTTTTTATAAGAAAACAAAAAAAATAAAAGTTATTTAAAAATGATGGCTAATTCGGCGCCCAATTCTCGCTGGAATATTTTGCGCTGTTTATCTACGGACTGCATTTCCAGACTGCAGTCTCCTTCGGTACTCACAGAGACGACTGCCATATCTTTGGTATAAGACACCAAAAGATTGGTAATCAATTGACGGTGGGTTGAATCAAGACTGTTGGCAACTGCCAGAATAGCGGCCATTTTTCTGGCTTTTCCCCAATCTGCTTCATCGAGAAATTCACTATATAGACGATTGCGCATTAATTTGGTCGAGATGTTGCCATGCCAACCGGCAACGACAGCTGTTAAAATTTGTTCCCGATGAGTGAGCCCAAACAGACGGGCGTTTTCGACCAAGTAAGCGCTGTGGCGACTATGGTCGTAATAGTTGATGCTGATGCCGATATCGTGCAATAAAGACGCCGCTTGCAAAAGCATGCGATCTCGCAAATCCAGGTGATGTAGGGAGCTCCAACCGTCGAACAGCTGCAGGGTCATATTGGTCACATGGAGCGCGTGCTGTTCGTTGACCTTGTAAAATCGCAACATATTCATCGCGCTGTGTCCCAGAATGTCGGGAATGACATCCGGCAAGTATTGACGGCTGAGATAGTGCCTGAAAAATAAACCTTCACGTACTCCACAACCGCTGACGATTAAGTGACTGGCGCGCACACGGTCAAATAGACGTTTTACAACGGATATACCGGCTACAATAATGTCGCCTCGTTCACTGCTCAACCCATTGATACGGCGTCGCTGGGCAAGATTGGCAGAAGTAATGAGACGAAATAAATCTTCGAGTGCGATGGGCCCCATCCGATAATTGTGAATTTTAGAAACAGGATAATTCTTGCGGGATTGATCCATTTTGGCAATGTTACGGGCCGTGCCTCCAATGCCGACCAGCGGCAATGACATAGCTTCCAGCCAGGGCACTTTTTTTAACTGTCGATCAATGAATCCGCACAAATGAGCCAAGTTGGCTTTGGAAACCTTGTCTTGCGTTTTAAATTCGTCACTGAGGTTGACGGCTCCAAACGGGAGGCTGATGCTATCTACCATTTTCCGATTTTTGACCAAAGAAAGTTCTGTGCTGCCGCCACCCAGATCAAAAAGTACGGCATCTTTGACATCAATGGTGTTGATGGTTCCAAGATAACCCAGCATCGCCTCCGATTCGCCGCTGATCGCTTGAAAGGGAATGCCTGTTTCTTTTTCCACCAAAGCCAAAAATTCGTCGCCGTTCCGAGCGTTTCGAACGGCCGCAGTTGCAACGGCTAAAATAATGTCGGCTTGCATGATATGACACATTTGCGCGCAGTTTTTAAGCGCTCCCAGTGAACGTTTAATCGCTTCCGGCTGTAGCATCTGATCTCGCCCCATGCCTTCTCCAAGCCGCAAACTTTCTTTTTGGTGGTATACTAAATTATAGGCGCCGTTGGCGTAGATGTTCAAAATGATCAGACGAGCCGAGTTTGAACCAAGGTCGATTACAGCGACTCTTTCAGACATGGTTTCACTCCCTTGACGGCTTTTGCATTCTTAAAAAAGTGTATACTCAAAAGAATTCTGCTTGACGTTCCCTTCTCCTGCTTGTTACAATGAAACGCAACCTAATTTCTTTTGATACGAGTGGTAAAATTATTGGGTGAATTCGAGGTGTAATGAAAACAATGCGCGACTCCGTCTTCAAAGTTGTCATTCACTTTGCTGCAGAATATGGACAGGTAGAGTATGATATACAGAAAAAAAATATTCGGGTCATGCTAGCTGATCCAGAAAAAAAGCAGGCGGTGGAAAAATATCTTTCTGAGTCCCATATGATTCAAAATGCAGATGGCTCGGACTTACGCACGTTTCATTCCAGGGAAGTGCTGCCGAATGAAGATATCGAAAGTTTTAAATTGGCATTGACGCGTCTTTGGCATCATACCGGCGTTTATGTTGACTGGAGCAGGCCGACGATATAAAAGCCAACAAACGGATTTGACTTTCTGCGTCAGATATGCTACTATTCCTTTTGGATTCTCTGCCCGTAGCTCAGCTGGATAGAGCGCTTGACTACGAATCAAGAGGTCGCAAGTTCGAATCTTGCCGGGCAGGCCATTTAAAATCAAGGCTTCAGACCATTATGGTTTGAGGTCTTTTTTCGTCAATACCCAGACAAACACCCAGATAGATTGAAAAACGATTTTTACACGTCAGACGGCAAGAGGTTTGAACAAAATTGGATACCGACATTCCTGCCGGTACCCAACTTTTTTTTGCACTAATTCATTTTTGACGGGTGGGGCAGTTCGCCAGGGCTGGGCAGGGGAATCGTATGAGCAGGGAACATGGGGCTGCTGGGTGCTGGATCAGGTGCTTGCGAATTGTCCGGCGCGGGTGGATTGTTTGTTTTCGCCACCGGTGTTGCCTTTGATTCGGCGATAAAGTCGTTGATCGAATCGGCGGCTTCGCTGCGCATCGACGGCAAGGTGTGCGAATAGGTGTCCAGCGTCACGCTGATGTTGGAGTGCCCCAGCATTTCCTGCACGACTTTGGAATGAACGCCTGAGAGCATAAGCAAGGTGGCGCAGGTGTGGCGAAGATCGTGGACCCGCACGGCAGGGATGCCCGCCTTTCTGAGAATGCGGTGCAAAATTTTCCGCATGGAATCGGGGTAATACGGCTTGCCGGTTTCGCGGGCGAACACCAATCCTTCATCTCGATAATCCTTCGTTTTTTTGATGAAATCGTCCTGGCGATGTTTGTGAGCAATCAGAATCGTCTTTAACGCGTCGCCGAACGGAACGAGTCGGTTGCTGCGTTTGGTTTTGGGACTTTGGTAAACAGTACCGCCTGCTGCCTTCACGATTTCCCTTTGAACGGTCACAGTGCCCCGATGGAGGTCGATGTCGGGCCAACGCAGGGCAAGGGCCTCGCCGCGTCGCAAACCGGCGTAAACCATCAGCAGGACGCAGGGAAACATCGGCTCTGTTTCAAACAGGTTGGTCGACTGCAGTTGAAAGACTTGCTCCGGGCTGACCGTGGCCATGGCGATATGCTCGATTCGTGGCAGGACCAGATCGCTGGCAGGGTTGATCGCGATCATTTTGAGTTTGACTGCCCGGTTCAGTGCGCAGTGCAGGACGCGGTGGATCAGGCGGACAGTGCGCGCGGCCAAGTCCGTCCGGGCCTTTTTGCTGATCAGCCGCTGAACATCGCCGCGCGTCAACTTGTCGAGGCGGATGCGCCCCAGGTCGGGCTTCAGGTGCATCTCGGCGATGGTTTTGTAATTGGTATGAGTCGAAGGCTTTTTATCGAGGGCAACAATGTCCTTTAACCAGGTATCCAGCCATT
>CAZSRN010000050.1:0-10655 GCA_964609115.1 uncultured Veillonellaceae bacterium
CAAGTTGGCCAGTGCGCTGCCGAATGCGGCGCCGCGACCATGCCCTACATGCAACGGACCCGTAGGATTGGCGCTGACGAATTCAATCTGGATTTTTTGTTTTCCACCCGTCTGAGTATTACCGAAATTATCCCCTACTGCAAGAATTTCTTGCAGTAATTCATGCAGCCAATCCGGTTTCAGATAAAAATTGATAAAGCCGGGGCCGGCAATTTCAGCCCGGTCCAGCCACCTAAACTGCAAGCGGGCGACAACCGCTTCGGCAATTTTTCTCGGGTTTGCCTTCAACGTACGGGCTGCCTGCATGGCAAAATTAGTGGCGTAATCACCAAAACTTTTTTCCGGCGGCACTTCCAAAAACACTTCCGGCAGCACGCCCTGCGGCAAAATTCCTTCGTTGACAGCTGCAGCGGCCGCGCGGGCAATGGCTTCAGCTAGTTGTTTCTTAACGTTCACTCATTGTTCCTCCTGTGTATCCCAAACAGCTTTTACGCAAATATGTGTCTATTATAGCAGCTGTTTTCCCTATTGCCAAATTGCAAAAACAAACGATTATAAAGCCTTTTCCATAGCTTCCGTTACAGTTTTCAATACTGTCAGTCTCGCATATTCCTTGGAATTAGCGGCGACTACCGTCCATGGAGCCTTGCGGGTTGACGTTCGGAGCAGCATTTCATCGACGGCAATTTTATAAGCATCCCATTTTTCGCGATTGCGCCAATCCTCAGCCGTAATTTTCCATTTCTTTTCCGGCGTATGTTCTCTCTCTTCAAACCGCCGAAGTTGTTCATCCTTATCAATATGCAACCAAAATTTTATCACGATTGCACCAAAGCCCACCAGCTGTTCCTCAAATTCATTGATCTCACGGTAAGCACGCCGCCATTCCGTCTCCTGACAAAAGCCCTCCACGCGTTCCACCAGAACCCGGCCATACCAAGTCCGGTCAAAAACAGCAATTCTCCCGCTTGCCGGCACAGATTGCCAAAACCGCCAGAGATAATGGTGCGCTCTCTCCGTATCACTGGGCGCAGCTATCGAAAGCACTTCATAACCGCGCGGGTCAAGATTCTCGACCAGTCTCTTGATAGCGCCGCCTTTTCCTGCTGCATCCCAGCCTTCAAACAGTATGGCCACCGGTATCTTTCTTCTATATATCTCATAATGCAGCTCATGCAGCCGTTTTCCCAACCGGTCCAGTTCTTTTTCATATTCTCGAGGATTCCAATCTTTAGGCACCGCAATCTTGTCCAATGTCGATAGGGAAGCTTCCTTCGGCAAGCTTGCAATTTCTGTTATCGGGGCGTCGAATTGTTTTTTGCTTTCGGCGCGCTGAACTCTTTGTTCCAAGGCCTGAACAACCGTTCCGCAAATTTTGACGGCGGCAAAACGCCGATCCGTCGCAGCTACCAGCGTCCAGGGGCCACCCTCGCTATCCGTCCGGCTCAGAGTTTCTTCAATGATTTCCAGATATTCTTCATATTTGCGATGCCGTCGCCATTCCACTTCGCCCACCCGCCAGCGGGTTCCCGGGTCTTTTTCCAAATCATCCATTCGCTTTTTTTGTTCTTTTTTCGTAATATGTAAAAAAAACTTAATGATAATACAACCCGAATCCGCCAACTGCCGTTCAAATGATACAATCCCGTCATAAATGGCGGACTTCTGATCCGGTTTGATCAGTCCATCGATCCGATCCGCAAGTGCAGCTTCGTACCAGCTCTTATCATAAATCATGATTTTCCCTGCGGCAGGCGTAGTCGTCCAATACCGCCATAAAAAAGGATGCGCCTCCACTTCCCCATGGCAAACATTGTTGGCAAAAACCTTAAATCCCCGAGGATCCAGCCGCAGAATCAATTCGTTGATCAGCGTGCCCCGCCCTGCCGCGTCCCAGCCTTCAAATACAATAATAGCCGGAATTCCCAAATCGTGAAGTTTTCGATGTAACGCGCCGAGTTGAATGCCCAGTCGGTCCATTTGCGCTTTATATTCGCTTCTGTCCAGTTTTTGTTTGACATCAATCTGCTCAAGCATGCCCTGCCTCCTCATCACGTCCACCAGCAAATTCATCCGTCATTTTCCAACCCGTCTATGTTTCTTATGAGAATTCATGGTAAAATACTTGCAGGATCTGAATATGTTTAATGAGGTGAAACTATGAAATCAGCCAAATTCCAACTTTTGTTCCCGTTGCTGCTGACCGCATTATTGTTGTTCTGCCTGCAATCGGCGGTTTTCGCAGCCAAAGCGCCTGCCGCACCAGCTCCTGCCGCTCCCGTTGCCGCACCGGCGCCGGAATTTGTAATTCCGGTAGAAATTCGCGAGTTTACTGCTGACGCGTTGGGAACGACACTCGTACAAAGAACCCGTGATGCATTTGGCGAAGATAAAAGATTTCGCTTGTCCAGCTCGGACCCCAATCGAATCATTATCCGTTTGTACACTCGGGGAATCTCCGGCAAGAATCCGCAAACCGCTTACAGTTTTACCGTAACCTTCAAGCTGGCTAATAATACGGATGAGTTATTCGCCGGAAGCACGATCGGAACCTGCGAACTCAAAGAAGTTCCGTCCGATGCCAAAGGAATTGTAAGTATGGCGTGGGACCAAGTCAACAACTATCCAAAATTGTTCGAAGCTGTCAAGAAAAAATAGCTCGACTCTTAACCAAAAGAGTGTTACAGGCTTCCGGTTCACCGGAAGCCTTTTTATATTTTCATCTGTTCAGCCAACGTAAGACAATTGTTTTCCGCTGAACGAATTGTGCATGCAGCCACCCGGGTACCGGTTACAACTGCCTGCCCCAAAGATTCTCCCCGGGCTAAGGAAGCTACCGTGCCGGAAAAGAAAGCATCTCCCGCGCCGCAAGTATCCACCACGTCCACCTGCATCGCCGGTTGAATGCCTGACTCGCCGGATACTGCATCAAAATAAACACATCCGTTGGCTCCCAAAGTCACCACTACTGCTTTCATCTTGCGCTCGCAGGCAAATACCGGAAGCAAGTCCAGTATCCCCTGAGTATCTGTATCCTTGAAAATTTTCCCGCACAAACGGCCCGCTTCAATATGATTGCATACAAACCCAGCCAAGCCCTCCAGCACTTCCGGCGCTGCCAAAATGATTTCCAGATTGCCGGGCAATCCATAAACCGGTCGCTGCCTTTCCCGGGCCAACCGCAACACTTTCCGGGTGATTGCTTCGTTCAGGTCCAATTCCAACGCAATATGCGTCGACCGTTCCATCATTTCAAGGCCTCTTTGGTCAAGCATATCTGCCATTCCCTGCAAATTCGGCATTTGAGATATGGACCCTGACAGTTCGCCCCGTTCATCCATAACGGCCAGCCACATTCCCATGCCGCACTCATCCATTACCGACAAAAATGTCGTATCCACGCCTGTCGATTCGAGGCGCTCCATCACCTCGGCGCCAACAGCTCCCCGGTCAACGCTGGACAACAAGCTTACCGGCAAGCCCAAACGGGCCATATTTTCCGCCACATTTCGTCCGACACCGCCGTGAACGAATCGCACTGAACCGACATTACGCCCCAACGGGGCATAATTTGCCGCCGCAAATCCTTTGCAGTCTACAAAAATAGTTCCGACTACACCTACGCGAATTGACAAGTTTCTTCCTCCGTCTCTGTCTCAAGTCGTCACAACTGACAAAAATGAGACGGGCCTGCCCTCCGGGAGAAGAACATGCCCGCCTTACCACTTTCTACACTTTAGGAATATTTCTGCCGGAAAAAATCTCACTCATTTCTTTTTTCAGCCTCTGCTTGATTTTTTTCTTCTCCGCAGTCATCAGTTCTTTTTTTGCAGTGCCGAATAAATAATTATCGAGATCAAATTCCTTCAACAACATCTTCGTGTGAAAAATATTATCTTGGTAAACATTCACATCAACCATCTGATAAAGATCTCGTGTTTCCCTGGAAATATAATTTTGAATTGAATTGATTTTATGATCGATGAACAATTTTTTGCCGTTAATGTCGCGGGTAAAGCCGCGAACTCGATAGTCAATGATCACCATATCCGAACTAAAGCTATTAATCAGGTAGTTTAATGCCGTCAACGGAGAAATTCGACCGCAGGTCGATACGTCGATATCGGCTCGAAAAGTACTGATACCTTGGTCGGGATGGCTTTCCGGATAGGTATGCACTGTAATATGGCTTTTATCAAGATGCGCTACTACTGCATCGGTTTTTTTCTTTTTCCCCTTCTTCTTGGGCTCCTCATCAACAGGGGGCTCTTCCGCTTCCGCTGCCAGCGCCTCTGAAGCTTCCTTGTCCTCCGCAATCAACATGGTCACACTCGAACCCTGCGGTTCATAATCCTGCTGGGCCACATTGAGAATGTTGGCGCCTATGATTTTCGCCACCTCGGTAAGAATGCCGGTCAATCGTTCCGCATTATATTCTTCATCAATATAGTCAATATACGCTTGCCGATGCTGAGGAGTTTTGGCATAACAAATATCATACATATTGAAACTCAACGTTTTTGTAAGATTGTTAAATCCATATAGTTGAAGTTTCTTGATTCTTTTGACCTTCATCGGTTTCCCCTTTCCTACCCCGGCGTTATTTTCCAAACAAATACTACCAGATTTCATCATAGGTTTCAAACATTTATTTCAATAAACATTCCGCCGCGAGCCCGCAATATAAAAAGCAGTTTATCTTCACAACTTCAGCTGTCAACTTTATCACTGGAATATTCACTTATAGACCGCTTTCATCCCAGCAAAAATATACCCCCAAACGACCTTTTTCCAGTGACACGTTGACCCGGTGCGAGCCTGCCGCCAACCTGTTGCAGATTCCTCCGGGATGATCCATCGTCAAAGTTGCATTTGTCAGCGGCCAATGCACACCGCGACTCTGAACCTTTTCACATACAACAGATAGCGGAAGCAATGAAACTGCAGTTGGACTCTCCAGCAAATCAGCCTGAAATAGTTGTCCGGCTTCGACAAAAAACAACGCTTCCGCCTCATCCGCCAAGCCAATTGTTTTAATATCCGCTGAATTTGATTCCAACAAGCTGAACACGTTGGAAAACGCATGATCAAAACGCCGACCCATCCCCCCTGTCAACAACACCAGCGAGCCTGGGCGACGTCTTCCCAATTCTTGCAGAGTCAACTGAAGATCAGTAAAATCTTTGTCGGTACAATGTCGCACAATCGGGATATGCAGCGAATTGGCCCATTCCCATGATTCGGCGGCTGCGCTGTCGGCATCACCGATCAGGACTTCCGGAATCACCGCTGCGGCCCGGCACGCATCAATACCACGATCCACTGCCCACACCGGACAATTATGCGACACCTGTTTCAGCCAATCCTTTGTCGGAGCGCGGCCACCAGCCACCAACAGCACCGGTGTTGATGATGACTCCGAATCTGTGGCAAATGATCCCTGCGGCAAAACCATATTCATTCGCTCAGTTCCTCCAATGCGGCTTCACACTCTTCCCAAGAGCGGTACGCAGCTTCAAGAGCAGCCTTTACCGTCGCATACTCTTCTCCAAGTTTGCGGCTTTGCTCCGGATCTTCGTGGGAGGACGGATCGTTGATTCTACCTTCCATTTCCGTCAATTTATTTTCCAGTTTACTGATTTCTTTTTCCGCGCGATCAATTTGCCGAACACAGTCTTGTCGACGTTTAAGCGGTGAAGTGTTTTTTTTCTCCGTTCGGTCCACTTTTTTCGGCTTAGTTTGAGGCGTCGAAACCGCTGACGGAGAAAGAGCTGCCTGCGCCGCAGCGCATGTCGCCTTGTATTCACTGTAGTTACCCGTATAAGCTGTCAAATTTCCGGCTTCCAACACCAAAACCCGGTCAGCTATCCGATCAATCAAATAACGGTCATGCGAAACCAGCAAAATCGAACCGGGAAATGCGTCCATCGCTTCTTCAACAGCTTCCCGCGCTGGAATATCCAGATGATTGGTCGGTTCATCCATAACCAGCAAATTGGCGCCGGACAAAATAATTTTCAGAATGGCGATGCGGGCCTTTTCACCACCGGACAATTCCCCTACTTTTTTAAAAACGTCATCGCCGCGGAACATAAAACGTCCCAGTACCTTACGGGCTCTGTCCTCCGTCAGGGCGCACCGATATACCAACTCATCCATCACTCTCAAGGAATCATTTAATTCTTCGAACTCCTGGGCATAATATCCAACGCGGGCCCTCGGGCTGCTCTTTACCCGGCCTTGCATCGGTTGCAATTCTCCCAGCAAGATCCGCAGCATAGTCGTTTTTCCCGCTCCATTAGCCCCCAACAATGCGACTTTTTCGCCGCCACGCAATAAAAAAGAAATTTTGTTGAATACAGGCCGTTCACCGTAGCCGCCGGTTACCTCAATAAACTCTATCATCCGTTCTGGAATCTCATCACAATCCGGAAAGAAGAACTGCATCGCTTCATGAATTTCAGGCCGTTCCAGGCGTTCCAGGCGGTTCAGCTGCGACTGCCTTCCGCGGGCCTGTTTGCATTTGATTCCCGCCTTGTACCGTCGAATGTATTCCTCGGTTTCCGCGATCTTTTCCTGTTGTTGTTCATATGCGTTCAACGCCGCTTCCAGTCGTTCGGCCTTTTGCATTGTATAGCCCGAGTATCCTGCCGAATACTCCTGTAATGTCCCATTCTCAAGCTCCAGCGTTCGTTTGGTCACTGCATCCAGAAAATATCGATCATGTGAAACAACCAAAACTGCGCCGGGATAGTCTCTCAGGTACCCTTCCAGCCATTCCGTACGTTCCAGATCCAGATGATTGGTGGGTTCGTCCAATATAAGAAAATCCGGTTGTCGAACCAGTTCACGCGCCAATGCAATACGGGTTTTTTGTCCGCCGGAAAACTCTTCCGCTTTTCGCGACAATTCCTGCTCTGAAAAACCTAATCCCATAGAGACCTGACGAATCCGGGTGTCCATCGCATAGCCGTCAGCATGTTCAAAGCGAGCCATGACTTCCGCATATTCTTCCAATAACCCAGCCGCGGCCGCTTCACCACTATCGGCAATTTGCCGCTCTAATTCACGCATCCTGCCTTCCCATGCCAGAACATCCTGGTACGCCTGTTTTAACTCCTCCAATACCGTCCGGTCTCCAAAGTCAGCCGCCTGTTGCACATAGCCAATCGCACAGCCGCGAAACCAGTTGATCTGTCCTTTGTCCGCGCGCTCATCATTTAGCAGGCAACGCAATAGAGTCGTTTTGCCGGCGCCATTCGGCCCCACCAACCCGACTTTATCCCCCCGCCAGATTTCAAAGCCAACCCCGGAAAACAACGTCCGCTCGCCAAAATATTTGGCGAGTTCATTTACCTTCAATAATAGCTCGCTCATGATTGTTCCTTCTCAGTTTCCATCAAAAATACTCGCTGATAAAATTACGGCAAACCGGAAAAATATGTTCCAAAACTTTTTGTTCTTTTTCGCGGTATCGGTTACCCGTTCCTGCCGCCAAAATTTCCCCCGCTGAATGTTCTCCGAATATCAGTTGGCTCAGCGTCCCGATTTCAAGACAAAAATCCGCATCACCCGATGTGGATAGTCTTTGCAAGCTCCCTTTTCCCTGCCGAATGCGCCATAAAAAAGAGCCCTGATTGCACGGGAAAAAGGAGTCCGTCACCGTCAAGTTCATTTCTATCGACAAATCAACCGGATATTCTATGGCTTCCAGTGCAAGGAAAATATCCGTTACTCTGCCCATCAGAAAAGGTTCGGACTGCGATCCGGCAAACAAAACGGAGGCGGAATCACCCGACGGATCATCCCATGACAAGGAATCCACGCTCGACATTTCCGTCTGCTCTATCAGGTATTTCCAAGCACTATCGACCATCCATGCCTCATGTCCAATCATTTCCCGCACTCGCAGAACGTTCTCGTGCGTATTGTTGTACATGGCATATCCTACCGGTGCGCCGCCGCAGGAAAGAATCCCCACGCGTCCGCCATCACCGCAGTGATCAGCCAGAAGTTTTTCCCAGGTTTCTCTGTCGCGCAAGGCGTATCCATGACGGCTTTGAACAAAATGGTCATACAACACTGCCATTTTGGTGATCTCCGGATCATCCGGCGTCCATGACAGCGCCTGCGGCGCATCAGGCAGCAATAATTTTACTTCCGACATTGGAAGACTGTAGCTCTGCCGCGAGTAACAATAGTCCCAACCCATTTTTTTATAAAAAACAGGCCACCGTGGCTGTAATATGCTAAGGCCGAACCCTGTCTTTTTCAATTGTGCTAGAGCCGTCGCCATCAAGGTTCGTCCAATCCCTGTTCCCCGCAGCTCTTCTTCCACACAAACACCTACAAAATACGCCACATCACGCGAGCCGCCCCGCAGCATCAGCCTGTGCGGCAATAAATGAGCCTGCGCCAGAATTCGTCCGTCTTCCTCGCCAACCCACGTTTGCGCAGCTTTATAATGCCTGGAAAAATACCAGCTTGTCCAGGGTTCTTCATCCCCGAAAGCTTGTACCCATAGCCTTCTCACCTGCGTATATTCATCGTCTCTGCTCAGGCGATAATTCATCACGGACTCCTCAATCACCGACGGCGCGATATTTTTCGACCATCCGAATTGGGCGATAGGATAATTTGGCGGCGCGCAACCCCGGAATTCCCATGTCTTCCTCCCGGTTTACAAAAGTCATATGCGACCAACTTTGACTCAAATATTCCCGGTTGATCATCTGATACAACCCTACCACTTCCGGGTCCGCTTTTTCAATATGAATGACTACGGTATCTTCGCTTAATGCTTCCCCCACGGTAAATGCCTTGATCTTTCCAGCGATCCGAATAATTCCCCCGCTCAGTTGCAGCTCATCAAGCTGAGTCAACGCCTGCTCTTCAGCAAACATTTCCGCCTGAAGAATCGCATCGTCGCTTTGTTGACGTTCAAGCCACCGCCTTGCCACAGGCAAGCATTCAAGAGCATTGGCCCGGTTCATTTTTTCATAGGAAAAATCTTGTACATTTTTTAAAAATGTTCGGATATGATGCCTTTTGGCTTCAAATTTTCGGCCTTTAAGTTCAATCAATTCTTGAATGCTATAAATATAATCATCTTCGCAGCGATCATGTTCGATTGTCCAGCTTGGAAAAGTTTCTGCCAATAGTTCCGCCAACGGTTTTTCCAGTCCGCGAATCAAGACAGGTTGTCCCTGCTCCCGAAACCAGTCTGCCATCATTCCTGCCGCCTGTACAGCATCCTCCCGTTCGCAGGCGCAGGGATGAAGCGCATAAACCGGACCATCGTTGCGCACCACGACACACAAGGCTTTCCCGACCAGAGCCCAGACAATATCCAACGGTTTTCGCCAAATGAACAAGTTGGTAAAACTACTTTCCGAGCCCTCATGCCGGCAACAGCGATACGCTTGATCAAACAGCGGCCTATCCTGTAAAGTTACTGGATGGAATTCCATGAAAATTCACTCCTATATCCGTTCCTCCGCCATCACTTATGGTGTAAAGGTAACCCTGATTTCAACTATTTCGGAAGCGGCGCTGGTGCGAACCGGCGGTCCCCACGTGCCAAATCCTGCAGATACAATTACATTCATTGCCTTCTTTTTCAGATAACCCCAATCTGTCTCATAAAGAGCCTGTGTCACCCATTGATTAGGAAAAAGTTGCCCCCGATGAGTGTGTCCGGACATCATCAGATCCACTCCTGCCGCCGCAGCCTCATCAAAATTTCGGGGTTGATGGTCCATTAACAGTACCGGCTTCTTTGCATCAAGACCGTTTAAGAATTCGGTCAACGCTTTGCGCGGCCCGTAGCCAAACTGCACCCGGCTCCAATCATCGCGCCCGGCAATCACAAATCGATCTTCCACCTCAATAAAACTATCGCGTAAAACAGTAATTCCACCGCTACGCAGCAACTCCACTGCGACTTCGGTCTGACGGCCGATGTATTCGTGGTTGCCCAATACTGCAAAAACGCCAAACCGGGGATGAAGGCGCTGAAAGGTTGCTGCCATGTTTTCACTGATAAATGGACCGATGTCTTCATCAATCACATCCCCAGCCAGTAACACCAAATCCGGATTCCGGCCGTTAATTTCATTCACCAACTTTTCCAACCGGCCATTTCGAATAATTTTACCCAAATGAACATCAGTCACCAGCACAATATTCATCCCTTGTAAATCACCGGCCGATTTGCCGATCGAAACGTCGTACTGTCGCCAAACCGTATGGCTCGCGTTCCACATGCCGTAAAGAACAATGGCCGAAACCAACGCCGCCGCAATCCCGCCCGTCAAAGCCGGAGCCTTGCGCCAGGTTGTCGGAATAAAATGAAAAAGTTTGTCGGCAAAGCGGACTACATCGACAGCGACACATGCCAGTACCAAATAATACAAAACGGCCATCCAGACTCCGCCAACCATTGATAGGCCGGTATTGACACCCCGCGGAAGATAGTCGCCCAAAATTCTCTCTAAGACATAGGAAGCCGCAAGCAAGGCAACCAACAGAGAATAAAAACGGCCGCCGGGGAAGGCCGGCAACGTATGAAACGCCTGCCAGCCCCGGAGACCTACATAATAATTGGCCATTAAATATATAGTAAAGACTACCCCAAAAAAAACGAGAAATTGTGC
>CAZSRN010000051.1:0-6429 GCA_964609115.1 uncultured Veillonellaceae bacterium
GTTTGAACTCCTTTCAGTTTCCGCTCAATGGTTCGGCTTTTTCGAGCCGCATCATCCATGACATTGCTTGCTTCTTGCAATTTTTTATTGGTTTTGTCTAAAATCTCGCCAAATTTGCCAAATTCCGTCTTGACTGCGCTCAAGAGCATCCAAACTTCCGAAGATCGCTTTTCAATCGCCAACGTTCGAAAGCCCATCTGCAAACTGTTGAGGATTGCCGCCAATGTGGTTGGCCCAGCTACCGTAACGTGATACTCCCGCATTAGCGTTTCATATAAGCCGGTTCGGCGTAAAACTTCCGCGTAGAGGCCTTCTACCGGCAAAAATAAAATTCCGAAATCAGTTGTATGGGGTGGTGAAAGATATTTGTCCCGGATATCCTTGGCTTCCGCCTTGATTCGCACCTCCAATGCTTTGGCGGCCACTTCAGCGCCCCCTGCATCTGCGGATTCCTGCGCCTCCAGCAGTCGCTGGTAGTCTTCCTGCGGAAATTTAGCATCCACCGGCAAATATACATTCCCTGCATCATCCCGCCCGGGGAGAACAATAGCAAATTCCACCCGCTCTGCACTTCCGGGCTTGGTCGCAACATTGGATTCATATTGAGCGGGCGCCAGAATTTGCTCCAACAACGTCCCCAGTTGAATTTCGCCCCATGTGCCGCGTGTCTTCACGTTGGTAAGAACTTTTTTCAAATCTCCCACGCCGTTAGCCAACGTTTGCATCTCTCCCAATCCTTTGTGCACTTGTTCCAGTCGTTCATTAACCATTTGAAATGATTCGCCAAGACGTTTTTCAAGTGTGGCATGCAGTTTTTCGTCAACCGTCTGGCGCATCGCCTCCAGTTTTCTACTGTTGTCCTCCTGCAAAGAACCTATTTGCATCTGCACGGTTTCCCTCATACGCTCCAGTTTCTGCTCAGTGGACTGGGTTAGCTGCTGAAGTTGTTTTGCAAAAGTATCTAATTGTGCAAGTTGATTTCCAGAATTCTCATTTAACCTTCTAACAATTGCTTCATTGTACTGATGAAGTTGTCCCGTCATCTCTTCCCGTAGCGCACGGTCTCCAGCCTGAATTTGCTGCCGCGACCGCTCTTCTTCTTCACGCATCAGTTTTTCCAATCGATCCATGCCTTGTCGCCCAGCACTTCGCAACAACAGAGCCGCAAGCATTAACAAAATCATTATATCCAGCAAAACTGGAATACCGACTTGAAAATTCATAATTTCAGTTCCTCCACCCCAACAAGTTTGTCAAAATGATCTTCTCGCTTTTCAAACAAAAGTCCTCCTCTTACGTTATTCTACTTTGCGGGCTCTAAATTCGTAGCAATATGTTGATAATCGCAGTTAAACAGATTTTATACAAACCAACGGCAAATTACACAGGAATATTGCGTTTTTTATCAGAAATTAGGTATACTAAGTGTATCCTGTTTTTTCGCATTTTGTATGCAAAAAAACGATGTAACAGAAAGGAGCCTGGGCCTATACAGTTGCTATGCCATTAGTCTGTCGAATAGTTTTTCAGCTGTCTATCTCAACTGATTAAAATTACAGGAGGACGATTTTTAATGAGCTCAAATGACAAGCAACACATGAAAATTTCTGTAGCCAACCCAACCGGTCTGGGGCTTTTTGGTCTTGCCATGGTTACCTTTGTTGCCTCTTCACAAAAGCTGGAAATCACTACGGGTCTTTCCTTTGTCATTGTCTATGCTATTTTTTTGGGTGCGACTGCACAACTCATTGCCTCTATCTTTGATTTTCTGCACGAAAATATTTGGGGCGCAACAGTATTTGGAGCTTTCGCCTTTTTTTGGTATGCCGTTGCTACTTGTTGGATGATGAAAATGGGGGTTCTTGGCAAAGAATTGGCTGCTGCTGCCGATATAACCCAATTAGGGTTCGCTTTTCTCGGCTATTTTATTTTCTCTGTCTTCATGACAATTGGCGCTATGGAAGTCAACAAGGTAATCTTTGCTGATATGGTCGTTATTGACGTCTTATTAGCCGCACTTTCGTTAAATGCTTTCGGCGTTGCCGCTCACACCACCCATTTGATCGGTGCTATGGCAGAAATGGCCACTGCGCTGATTTCGTTCTATGGCGCCTGTGCGGTTGTACTCAATACCCATTTTGGCAAACCATTCCTGCCTATGGGCAAGCCATTCGGCATTTTTAAATAACCTTGCTTTATGTTTACAAACCAGAAAAGAAGCCCCGGCCAAGCCGGGGCTTCTTTTAGTTTTCCTGCCTAGTTTAAGCTATTCACACTCACTTTTAGGATCACTTTTCGAACCGGCGCCGCATTCCCCTTTGCACAATTGGGCCGATGAACATCCCAAGGAAAGAAAATGCCAAACATACCTGCACTCAAAATAATGTCCGATTCATCCGCCGGATTTTTATAAAAGATAACATCTTTCTCTGCCAGTTTATCTTCCACGACTTCATATTCATCTTTCAATCGCGAATATCCTATGATTTCCGTTCCCTGAACTATGTACTGGATATCCACATATTTTCGATGCGCTTCCGGCCGTCGTTGCACTTTCGGTTCTGATGCGTATTCATTGACCAGTGCATATAATTTGTCGCCGTCGATTTCCTGCCGTCCAACCGGCAGCGCCATAAGATTCTGTTTTCGTAACCACGCCATTGCTTGTTGAATCGCCGGTGCATAAAGTTGTTTTTCCTTATCCCAGTTGGCAATATCTCCTGCAATCATGTTTTGTACTCCTCCTAACTAAATCGATTTTGTTATTATAGAATATTTCGGTAGTGTCTTTTTGAATCCTTCAAAAGTCGTGACAATTTTTTCCCGAAGCTTTGCCCCCGAGTTCGCTATGCCGAAAGCAAGAAACAAGATGATCGTTTACCATTCCGACCGCTTGCATAAATGCATAGCAAATGGTGGGTCCAACAAAAGAAAACCCCTGCTTTTTTAACTCTTTACTCATCTTTTCCGCTATTGGCGTCTGAGCCGGAATCTCCCGTAGCGACTGCCAGTGATTTTGCAAAGGCTTGTCATCAACAAACCGCCAGATATAGCGGCCAAAACTACCGCATTCTTCCTGAATCCGTAAGAATGCCTGTGCATTTTTTACCGTCGATTCCAATTTCAACCGATTGCGAATGATGCCGGGTTCCCGCATCCAAACATTTATTTCAGCCTCTGTACAAGCAGCGATCTTTACTGGATCAAAATTCTCCATCACTTCCCGATACCGTTCTCTTTTTTTAAGAACCGTAATCCAGCTTAGCCCCGCTTGAGCTCCTTCCAGAACAAGAAATTCAAACAAATTATGATCCCTGTGCTCAGGAACTCCCCATTCTTTATCGTGATAACACTCATACAGTGAATTTCCCTCGCACCAACCGCAACGCTCCATACTCATTTTATTCTCCCCGCTTCTGCAATCGCCGCCGCAATCGCCGCACCGATAACCGGTGCTTCATTTACAACAAAAAACGACAATTGCTCCGTATTCCATCCACTCTGTTTTGATAGCACCAACTGAATGCGTTCGGCAAATCCAGGCATTTTTTCATACAACGATCCATTGATGCCAATTATGTGTCGTTTTTTTCGGTGCGGGTCCATTCGCCGAAGAAATCCTGCATAGGATGCAGCAATCAGTGTAGCTGAACGATCCACTACCATTTGTGCTACCGCTTTGACAAAATGCCTTTCGGCGCTGCTTACGCTAAAATTTGGCATGCGTGCCATAAACCAGCCATTAATTTCTTCCAAGTTGTTTGTCGTATCACCGACACACTTCGCTACATCAATGCTGGAAAGAGCGTCAACCCTCTGAAGTTGTGCACATTCTTCCACAAAATTTATCCCACATTCGCTTTGAGCCGAGCACAAAATTATTCGGGTCAGCTCACCCAGATAACGCCCTGCTACCATTTTTTCCAGTCGCTGCTGCCCCGGAGATTCGCTGGCCGCATCCAGTTGCAGGTCAAAGGAGCTAAAGGGTAATCGGTCAAATCCGCCTGATTCCGCATTATATGCCATCATCTGATTTATATCGCCATGTCGGGGATGCTCTTCATAATAGCAGGTATTATGCCCAGTGCCGCATACAGAGCCCATGTCGGCTTCCGGCCTTGCATAAGCCGCTGTCAGCAATGTCGCGGTTGTATCATTGAGTATCGCAACTGGATAAATTGTATCTATGTTTTGCCGATGAAGTGCTTGGGAAAGCAAATCATTTATGTCCTGTTTCGCCAGCCCTGTTATTTTTATTTCCTTTGTCCAACCTGCAAAATTTGCCCGCCCAAGCGCTGTCTGATTACTTGCATACGAAAAGGAATGTCCCAAAAACTGTTCCCTGCCGGAAGCAACCAAAGCAACCTGCTGTGCAATGAACGCAAACAGCTCCTCAACATGTATGTTTGCGCCCGTATAATCATATCCTTCTTTTTCATTTTTTAGCGAAACCTTATGCATTTTTTTGATCATCGTTTTACCGGTCCCGGACAACTCGACTTCCGCCACCCGTACGTTAGTGCCGCCAAAGTCCAACGCCAAAAAAGCACCGGTTTCATTACCGGTCGGTCGACCGACAAATGCAGGCAACATCTGAAGTGAAGACGGTTGACGGTTTAAGCCGCTCTCCATTGCTGCCGCAAAATCTTCAGAGATTTGTCGAAACTGATCGAGTGATAGAGAAAATTCTTTCCAGCCTTCCAGCAAAACCTGCGACATTTTGCAGTCTTCAGCCACAATGCTTTTCCTCACTTTGCAAAAAGACCGCCGGCTTCTGCGTGAACTCCAGCGGTCTTTTTATTTTTCAGTTTTTCAACAGATTCATAAAATAACGATGCACTTGGTCACTGTGGGTCAATTCAGGATGAAAGGCCGTAACCAAACATCGTCCCTGACGAGCAATCACCGTTTTTCCGTTGACCTGCGCCAACACATGCACTTCCGGTCCCGCTGCTTCAACATAGGGTGCACGGATGAAAACAGCCCGCAACGGTTCATTCCCAAATTCAGCAACTTGTAAATCCGCTTCAAAACTCTCCCGCTGACGCCCAAATGCATTACGTCTCACACTAATATCCATCAGCCCAAGTCGCGGTTGATCGCTGCCAACAATTTCTTTAGCCAGCAAAATCATGCCTGCACAGGTTCCGTAAATTCCCATTCCTTCTGCATAACGTTCCCGAATTTTCTCCAGCAGTCCCCACCGTACCATCATCTTGCCAATGGTTGTGCTTTCTCCTCCAGGAATAACCAGTCCGGCCAAATCATCCAACTGCTCTGGACTACGAACTTCTACCACTTCTGCTCCGCAGCGTTCCAACATAAGCCGATGCTCTCGAAATGCGCCTTGCAACGCCAGTACGCCCAGTTTCATTTTTTCTACCGTCACGAGAATTACCAGCCGCGATCCTGCATCCGGTCCTGTGGTGCAATGTTGGCAATTTCAATACCGGACATTGCTTCGCCAAGATTTTCCGATACTTCCGCCAATTTTTGCGCGTCCTTGTAATAGGTGGTCGCATCAACAATTGCACGTGCCCGCTTAGCCGGATCCGTTGATTTAAAAACACCGGAGCCGACAAAAATTCCATCACAGCCCAGTTGCATCATCAACGCCGCATCGGCAGGTGTCGCAATTCCTCCTGCTGCAAAGTTAACGACCGGTAGTTTTCCAAGTTTCTTTACTTCACGTACCACTTCAAGAGGCGCACCAATTTCTTTGGCGAAATTTGGAACTTCATCATCGGGTAGATGAGTAAGTTGCCGAATTTCAGCGTTGACCATGCGAATATGACGAACCGCTTCCACCACATTGCCGGTTCCCGGCTCCCCTTTGGTGCGAATCATTGCAGCGCCTTCCGCAATCCGCCGCAAGGCTTCGCCCAAATTACGGGCGCCACAAACAAAGGGTACTTTGAATTGATGCTTATCGATATGGTATTTATCATCTGCCGGCGTTAAAACTTCGCTTTCGTCGATATAGTCAACGCCCAACGATTCAAGAATCTGCGCTTCTACAAAATGTCCGATACGAGACTTGGCCATGACAGGAATTGTGACCACTTCCATGATTCGCTTGACAATGGTAGGATCAGCCATGCGAGCAACCCCGCCTGCAGCACGAATATCGGCAGGTACTCGCTCCAGTGCCATAACGGCGCAAGCGCCTGCTTCTTCTGCTATTTTCGCCTGTTCAGGCGTAGTCACATCCATGATAACGCCGCCCTTAAGCATTTCTGCCAAGCCTGCTTTTACGCGAAAAGTACCTTGTTCCATTTTTAACCCTCCAGTGTTCCATTTTTGCAGTACAATGCTGTAAATTGGACTTTAATTATACCATTTATTGCCCGGATTTGTCATTCAACGAGTCGACAATCTTTCGGGCGAAAGGGCCCAAATCATTCGCAGCGTAGGCCTGAAGCACCCCTG
>CAZSRN010000051.1:6439-10535 GCA_964609115.1 uncultured Veillonellaceae bacterium
CGCCACTTGCGACAACGCCCCTCGAAGAATCTCAGCGTCAGTAATCCCTGACGCATGCAAGCTTCGTTCAATAGAGACCGCCGCCTTGAGCGCCGCTTCCGTTGCTATACGGTTAACTTGCTGCACGATATCCGCATTATCTTCCAGCACTGAACCTACGCTTGAAAATACCTGTCGGGCAATCTGAACCAGCTCTGGATTTCCCTTGTCAACGATAATCACCGGCTTTGCACCGCGGCTCATTTCCCCGGCATGTCCAATAATTTTTGTGTTTATGCAAACCACTTTTTCGTTAGCCATATCTGCCAACATTTCCCGGGAAATATTCGTTGCCACATTAAAAACCGTCCAGTTTTTTCCCGTTTCATGAAGTTTTTCGATGCAACTCCTGACGGCATTATCCGGAACTGCCAATAGCACCACATCTACCTTCATCTCATCTATCAACGAGACAACCGCCAGTCGCAAAGATTCCGCAATTTTTTTAGCGTTCGCATAATCTGCATCATAAAGAACAATCTCATGATCTGCAGAAATGCGAGTTGCGAGTATTTTCCCCATCCGTCCGGTTCCAATTACTCCTATTTTCATCCAGTAACGCTCCTTCTTTTTTAGCTCTGCACCAAATGGTAACGCGAAAATATCGCAAGCGCAACCCTTTTTACCTGACGCACATCATCTTTGCGGCAATAAGTTTGTGCTGCCCTTAAAAAGCTGCTGTAATACTTAACTGTATTATTTTTTACAAAAAGCTTCTGCGCCAACTTAATCTTTGGCGCAGAAGCTTTTGCTCACGTAGGCCAATATGTTCGCCTACGTCAAGGCAACGATGGAGTCGATACTGGTGGACGTCGATACTGAGTCGCCTGTTCAAATGCATACGCAATTTGAATTAAGCACGGTTCGCTCCATGGACGCCCCAAAATTTCCAAACCAATTGGTACGCCGATTGGTGCTGAAGCCGTAACCTCAGAAAAGCCTCCCGGCACTACAATCGACGGAAAACCAGTAACAGAACCAAGTACGCCATTCCGCTCAATCTGCGTCTGCCCTACTGGAACTGCCAATCTTTTTTGGTGCGGATAAACTATTGCGTCCACTCGATAATCGGCCATCAATTTCATCGTCTGCGTCTGTAGTTCAGCCCTTTTAACAAGTCTTTCCATGTATTCCGGTGTTTTGGTACTGAGCGTTTCAGCCTTTTTTATATTGGCTTCAATTCCAGGGTGATATTTTCCGGAAACAATAATATCGCTCAGCGAATGAACTTGGGCTTTGGAACTTAACGCAGAAAGATACGAATTCAGATGATCCTTTAAATCATACAAATGTACACTCACTTCAGAAACCAAATAGTTGGCGTCAATTGGGTCCGGAATTTCAACGATGTCAGCGCCATGAGCTTTCATTTCCCCAATACATCGTTTAATTGCTGCGTTGACTTCCTGATGTTCAGGTTCAACTCCAAAAAAGCTCTTCAATACACCAATACGTTTTCCCTGCAATCCTTGCAAAGTTAAATTAGGTTTATAGGAGGCCGGAATCTGTCCCACCGACCAAGCCGTGGCTGCATCCGCCGGATCATACCCTGCAATCACATCCAACATGGCAACTGCATCGGCAACCGTTCGTGTAATTGGACCTGCAGTATCTTGTGTGAAGGAATAAGGAATAATCCCATCACGACTTACCATCCCAATCGTAGGGCGAATTCCTACCAAATTGCAGGCGGATGCCGGCGAGCGGATTGAATTAATAGTATCTGTGCCGATTCCTATCGCCCCGAAGTTAGCTGCCAACCCAGCCCCAGTACCGCCGCTCGAGCCCCCGGGAGTCCTCGTCAAATCATATGGATTCAAAGTTTGGCCTAAAATAGAACTGACGGATTCTCCCCATATGGCAAACTCGTGTAAATTAACTTTTGCCAAAATAATTGCCCCAGCGGCTTTTAGTTTGCGCGTAATAAAGGCATCATCGTCTGGACGAAACCCTTTAAGACTAAGCGAACCACCTGTAGTCTCCATATCTCCGGTGTCTACATTATCTTTTAACAATACTGGAATCCCATGTAATGGACCGACAAATCCTTTCTTCTTAAAAGCGTTATCCAGGTCCTCAGCAATTTCCAGAGCTCGCGGATTGATTAGAATCACGGCATTTAATGCCGGTCCTTGTTGATCAAATGCTTTGATGCGTTTTATGTATGCCTCTATCAAGCTTTTACAAGTTAGCTTTCCTTTTTCCATTGCCTGATGAATATCCGCTATGGTTGATTCTTCCAAAACAAACTCTCCCGAGTCCTTTCGCATTTTCATACTTCGCCACACCCTCTTTCTAATATTTATTGAAACAAAAATGCGCCTTACTACGCAGGCAAAAACAACAATGGTATGGCAAATACAATAAAGCTCAAAATCATTACAGCCGTCGCATAGCCAATAACGTCACGCGCTTTCAATCCGGTTATTCCCAATAGCGCAATTGCCCAAAATGGCTGCAGCATATTAGTCCATGTGTTGCCATAGGCAACTGCCAATGCAGTTTTAATATAACTTGCATTCATAAGTTGCGCCGACTTCATTGCGATTGGCCCTTGTACTACCCATTGCCCACCACCACTTGGGACAAATAAATTGACGATACTAGCCATAATAAACGTCCAAAAATAAAACATATATTCAGAACTAAACTCAACAATCGCTTTTGACATGACATCCACTAAGCCGGAATAACGAACAATTCCCATAATCCCTGCGTACAATGGAAACTGAAAAATAATCCCGCTAACACCACCCGTCGCATCTTTTACCGCCTGAACATAGTTAGCCATTGTCCCATGCAGATAAATTCCCGCAAAGAAAAAGATTGTATTCACAATGTTTAAATCAAGTGCAAAGCCTTTGGTCATGAAATGATAAATTATATAAACAGTTCCCAGTGTCCCCAAGAGAAACGCAATCGGCACATTGTTGTTTAGTCTGTCGCCAATCGTCTGAGAAATTGCGGAACTCGATCCCGGCCGTTTTTCTTCCCGATCAAGGTATGCAGCAACATCTTCATCCAATGGCTTAATTTCATCTGCTTTGGGATGAACCATCCACGCAAACACTGGTGGCAAAACCAAACATAATATAGTCACCGCAATATTCATCGGATTAAACATATAGTCGGAAATAGGTATTACGCCAATTTGTTTTTCCAGAAAATGTCCCGGAGTTGCAATCAGAAGTCCAATCGACGCCGACGGTCCTCCATGCCAAGTCATTTGCCCCAGATAAGCAGCCGCACCCATCAATCCATATTCAAACGGAATATTTCTTTTGCGCAACGATTTTGCCACTTCTTTGGCCAGTAAAGACCCCAATACCAACGCCAATCCCCAATGAATAATTGATATGGCAATAGTAATCAGCGCTATCATATAAACGGCGTGAGGGCTGTTCTTGGGAATAGCGGCAATGCGCGAAATTCCGCCTCTGATCAGTGGCGCGTTTGCCACCGCTGATGCAGTAATAACCATTAACGCCATTTGCATGCTGAAGGTTAGTAGTTCCCAAAACCCTTTATACCAGTTGATAACCATTTGCATGGGTGTAGTATCGGTAAGTGCCAAGCCGAGTCCGAAAGCAATAAATGTGAGCATCACCGCAAAAATACTTGGATCAGGTAGATACTTGAAAGACCAGTTAGCCATTACTTGACCCAGTTTTCTAAACATGCTTTTGCCTCCCCTAATTTTGCTTTCACTGTTGCACTTTTTACAGATTCATCCAAACAACCACTCTTTCAACGTTTCCTTCTTTTCACCTCCAAACTCATAACTAATCTTACCTTTTTGTCATTTTTGCTTTTGTTCTTCAATTTGCAAATTTAAATGAAAATTCGCATATTTTCATACTTCGCATTTGCTCTTTTTTTTCCTGCTTACACATTTTATTTTTTGTATCACTTTTAAAAAAACCGGCCCGCTGAAGCAGGCGGAAGAACCGCCATGTCCAGCGAGCCGGGTTTGGGAACTCAGGGCATGAATTGTTATTGGGGTATCAGTTGTTTTTGTGTTTCTTGGCTCCAGACAGGTCCAGGAACTGTTTGCCGA
>CAZSRN010000052.1:0-1116 GCA_964609115.1 uncultured Veillonellaceae bacterium
TCGCACGCCGCCGGATCGGCAACGCAAGACAGTGACATTGACCTGTGTGTTGTAACCTCGCTTCATGGCATGAGAAAAATTGAGGCTCTGCGCAAAATGCGCAGAGCCATGATGAATGATGTGAACTCGCCAGTCGATTTGTTGGTATATGACAATGCCGACTTCGCTGCCCGTTCCGCATTGCCGACAACTATGGAATATAAGATCGCTTCCGCTGGCAGGATGCTATATGGACAATAAAACTGTTGCTTTGGAATGGCAACGATATGCAGTGCAAGACCTTTCTTCGGCAGAATTCTTGCTTACCATGAAGCCGCAACCGCTAGAAATCATTTGTTACCACTGCCAACAATGCGCTGAGAAGAATCTAAAGTCGTTTATGGCCTATCACGGCGCAGGCATTACCAAGACGCATGATCTGGTTTCTTTGAACAAGACCTGCCGGGAGTATGATCCCTCTTTTGCATTGATTGAGAATGACTGCTTGGAACTCACAGACTACGGCGTCCAGGTAAGGTATCCGTTCCAGCTAGAGTTAACCGAGGCTGATGTTGCATTGGCAATCCAATCGGCCAGGCGAATTGCCAGCTTCGTTTCTGCAAAGGTATCACAGCCTTAACCAGCCTCGCCTAGTTCATCCTGTATCAGCAGCCATCGAAGAATAGGGAGTGCTTGTTCGTCTCACCTTGTATCGCCCGGTAGACGCAAAAGTGGACGAAGGAACTAAAGTGGACGAAAATGTGGACGAAGGAACGAATCGTTTAAGCTGCCCCTTTGGATTGGCTGACTGGTTTGCTAACCATGACACCATCAGCATTCGTAAGGCCGCGGAGTTGTTTGACCTTTCCCAGTCTGGTGCCAACAAATGTCTGAACAGGTTAGTAAGAGACAATATCTTATAAAGGCAAGGCAAAGGAAACGGTGCCCGTTATGTAACCAAGCGACCATGATTAGAATTGGCGAATACTGAGTTGCTGTCGTAATGGTATAGCGCAGCGAATCCGGCTATTTCAGCGAAGGTGCAGGCTGGTTTTTAGCCGCTAAGCCGATTGATCCTTATGTTATAATGAAATAAATAAGCAAGGAGTAATATTTATTCCTAATATCACAAAATAT
>CAZSRN010000052.1:1126-10477 GCA_964609115.1 uncultured Veillonellaceae bacterium
GACAATGCGAAGGAAGGTGAATGCTTTGAAGCTGGATGAAGTGGTTATGCCGAACAGGGATCGAATACTGCAAACTGCTGCACACCATGGTGCTCATCGCATTCGTGTCTTTGGATCCGTTGCCCGGCGTCAGGACGATGCTGACAGCGACATTGACTTCCTGGTAGAAATGGAACCGGGAAGAAGCCTGTTTGATCTTGGCGGACTATTGATGGATCTGGAACAACTGCTCAACACAAAAGTCGATGTTGTTACTGAACGCGGCTTGAAGGAACGTATTCGCGAGCGTGTTCTAAACGAGGCGGTTCCATTATGAGGATCGTCGAAGAACGTTTTCTGGACATGATGGAGGCCATACAGCGGATCGATAAATATGCTGGACGTGGCCGACAAGCATTTGTAGCGGACGAACTAATCCAGACGTATATCGTTCATAACCTGCAAATTCTTGGTGAGGCAGCGGCCAAGATTCCGACTGAACAGCAACGTGAATACCCCGAGTTGCCCTGGCCCAAAATGGTTGGCATGCGCAATGTTCTGGTCCATAACTATTTTAATATCGATCTCGACATCGTGTGGCAAGTAGTTGAGATTGAGTTGCCTGCGTTAAAAGAAAAAATTGGTCGTATTCTTGGCGGGAAATAAAATTTTGAATTAGATCGATAGTATGTACAGCCATTTAGGTCATGTCCGGCTTGTAGTCACAAACTTAATGGATATACAACAAAAAAGTCTTGCCGTTGATTTGCCGTTGATTTTGGTCAAAAACCGACCTAAAACGGCCAAAAGCAACGAAATGACGATAGCGCAAAAACCCAGTATTTACGGTATTTCAGCCTTTCTTCTTGATAAGGGAATTCGGCTTCCCAAGCCGTGGGTCGCGAGTTCGAATCTCGTTGACGATGGGTGCAACCAATACGATGGTCAATTGGGTGCAACATGGGCGCGATCGCTAAAAAATTAAGCCAGTCTCCCTGAAAGGGAGACTGGCTTTTGTCGTGCTTCGTTTCGCCCGGCATGGGTAGTAACTTGGCGGTGCAAGTTTGCTATGGGCTTGATAGTGGTCAAAATGACCGGAAGACAATCCGGAAGGTAGGATGAGAGAGGGGTATTGGTGTTGTTTTTCTACCTATAATGCATTTACTTCTGCACAATTTGATGCTAAAATTATGCAGAAAGATAAGCGATTAGGCAGAAAGGATGCAACCAATGCGAGGGTTTGATTATGCGGCAATTCCGGCGGAATTGATGAACCATGAATTGATGAAACTAGTTTCTGCCATTCACGAATATAAAGGGAAGCAAGAATTGTTCATCGAGGCAAAACCGGACGTTTTGCAAGCCATGCTTGAAATAGCCAAAATCCAAAGCACCGGCGCTTCGAATAGAATCGAAGGGATTTATACCTCCGAAGAACGTTTGGCAGCTTTGGTAAAATCAAAAGCAGAGCCACGTAACCGTTCCGAGCAAGAAATTGCCGGCTATCGGGAAGTGCTCAGCCTAATCCATGACAGTTATGACTACATGGTGCCGCGTACCAATCTAATTTTGCAGCTTCACAGGGATCTGTATCAATTCAATCCAGCCTCTTTCGGTGGCAAATTCAAAAACTCGGACAATGTGATTGCCGAAATAGATTCGGACGGCCAGCGTAAGGTGCGCTTTCAGCCTTTATCGGCTTTTGAAACGCCGCCTGCTGTGGAGCAATTAACAAATACGTTTCTTGAAGCCATTCATGCTGAAAAATACGATCCTTTACTGCTCATTCCCATGTTCATTCTGGATTTTCTTTGCATTCATCCATTTAATGACGGGAATGGGCGGATGAGCCGACTGCTGACGTTGCTGCTCTTGTATCGGTCTGGTTATATTGTGGGGAAATACATCAGTATTGAAATGATTATTGAAAAAACTAAAGAAACCTATTACGAAGTTCTTCAGGAAAGTTCGATGAACTGGCAAGAAGGCAAAAACACATATCTGCCGTTTATTAAGTATTACCTGGAGATCCTTTTAAGCGCCCACAAGGAGTTTTCGGCCAGGGTGGAATTGATGCAAAATCGAAGTCTTTCCAAGCCGGAACGCATCCGAAAACTGTTTGCCAATACATTGCAAAAAACGTCGAAGAGCATGATCCTGGAAAAATTCCCGGATATCAGCGCATCAACGGTTGAGACGGCCTTGGCAACGCTTGTGAAAGAAGGATATGTCATCAAGATTGGCGCTGGCAAAAATACGGCCTACATTCGCAACATGGAAGATCCCTCTAAGAAATAAGCATACTGCATACTAGGATTTGAATAAAACGCTTTGGAATTCTTTTCATTACGTTGAAGATATTTTCAATGTAATGAAGGTGAGAAAAGACCAGTCGCCTATTGGGTAGACTGGTCTTTTTGCTTCTTTCGTGATTATCCGGTTACAGCACCGGGCGGAATAACTCTACAAAATGAGTGGCGGCAGATGACAAAGAGTTTTTTTTGCTCCAGATCAGTGCGCCGGTTGTCGTGAATGCGGGCGTGTCGATGGGACGCACCAGCAGTTCCGTTCCCCGTAAAAGCATCTTTACGGCCGATTCCGGCACGACCGCTACTCCCAGGCCGAAGCGGGCCCAGATGATAAGCGGCGTTACATCATCGCTGATGCACAGGATATTGCGGCAATACTCGGCTATGGTGGGCAAATAGCGCCGCAACACCAAAAGAGGCATTGTTTCCAGCAAGATAAGTCGCATCACGCCGGTTTCTCCGATGGGGAACTTGTCAGGATCGGCTATCACTACCATACGCTCCGGTGGCAATACGATGTAGTTGTATCGGGTTTCATCAATGGGCAGGCGCACAAATCCAACGTCGATGAGTCCGGAATCCAGTAACTCAAAAATGTGTCGTGAATCCCCCTGCCGCAGATCGAATGTTACGCGCGGATATAAATGGTGGTATTGCCGCGTGTACTCAGGAACGACTGATCGACCGGACGAAGTAATACTGCCGATTGACAGCCGGCCGCCAAGTCCTTCCGCTGTATCCGCCACATCGCGCACCGCGCTTTTCAAAAGCTCCATGATTTGTTCGGCGCGGTTCTGCAATGCACGTCCCGCCTCGGTGAGTTGAACCGCTCTTTTGCTGCGGTTAAAAAGCTGGACGCCAAGTTCCTCTTCCAACAAAATAATCTGTTGGCTTAGCGGCGGTTGCGTGATGTTGAGCTTTTCGGCCGCTCGGGTGATTTGTCCTTCCTCGGCCACTGCTAAAAAATACTTGAGTTGACGCAGTTCCATGTCGGGCCTCCTTTGTCGAACCATTCGACAAGCATCTGTACCTCGAACGAAACAGATGGTGTCGATATGAATAACTCCTGACTATAATCCTAATGGAGAGAGGTCGTTCTGTCAAAAAAATCCTTGTGAAATGTTGCAGGGAAAACGATCACATATCGGATAAGGATGGAGACCTCCCTGTTATTTCAGGATAAAAATGGCCTGCTTATTTTAATAAAATTGTTACGTCTATATAATGCAATACGTCGGAAGCTAAAATAAAATTTAGACGAAACGGCAGTTAAAAGGTCGGCAAAAAGACCAATAATGTAGTGGACTGATAACACGAATTCCAGTCATTGAAGAATCTTTTCGGAGGTGTGCGATGAACTCGAAAGGTTTGCAAATGATCGGCAATACTTGTTCACTGACTGCATTTTCGTTTTGGATATTGTGGGGAGTCCTTCTGCTTGCAATTTGTTACGGTGCGCTTGAAAAAACCAATTCGGTTGACCGGCTGCGAATCGAGGAAAACGATGGAATCAGAGAGTCAAGCTTGCGTGAAAATAAAATAGAGGAAGAAGAAGTGGCGGTATCCAAGCGTCCGACAGATCCAGCCGCGAGTCGGGGGGTTCACAGAGGGACGCAAATCACGGTGGAGTCTTCCGGATATACATGTGGTCCGGAATCCACCGGAAAACAGAAGTACGATCCTGATTATTGCGTGACTGCCTCCGGATACAGGTTGCGCCCCGGGGATAAAGTGGCGGCAATGGGTGAAAAATACCCATTCGGTACGCAAGTCATGGTTCCGGGATACGGACTGGCTACTGTCAAAGAC
Organism: uncultured Veillonellaceae bacterium; assembly: GCA_964609115.1. Classification (GTDB taxonomy): domain Bacteria; phylum Bacillota; class Negativicutes; order UBA1444; family UBA1444; genus UBA1444. The sequence goes on from CAZSRN010000052.1 coordinate 5,224, forward strand.
AGAGGCGGGTCAATCGGAAACAAGCATATAGACTTGTATTTTGAACGACTGGAAGACGCGCTGAAGTGGGGAAGAAAAACGGTAAATGTAACGCTTGTGTCAAATGCCGGTGATAAATGAAGATACGCAGTGGAGTTTAACTTTGTCCAATTCACAAAAAAATCTCCGCCGCACAAGAAGTCGGCAGGAAACTTGCAGGGGCAACACAGAACATTTATAGTAGAGAGGTAAAAACATTGATGCGAAAAGTTGAGAAAGCGATAAAATGAAAGGGGCAGCCGGCATGAGTGGATTCCGGGTTGTGATTATGGATGATTCGCCTTTTTCCCGAACCTTGCTTGGGGATGCATTACAGCGAATCGGCTGTGAAATTGTGGGCGAAGCGCAGACTTTGGAAGAATTGATCACTGTTTATGGACGCGAAAAACCGGATTTTGTTACAATGGATCTAGCGATGCCCGGTGCGGATGGATTTGAATGCACCAAAACTTTACGGTTGCAGGATTCTTCCGCTAAAGTGATTATTATCAGCTCGATGAAAGATGAAGAGACGGAAGCCGAAGCAAAAAAAGTCGGTGCTGCCGGATATGTGCAAAAACCGGTTGATGATGAATTGCTGCAACGAATTGTTCACAATGTTATGGCACCGGATGCTTTATATGCGCAGTTGGAGGAAGCGAGCCGGGAGATCTTCGCGGAAGCGTTGTCGCAAAACTTGACGCGGATGACCAAGACTACCGCTACGATTACCGAAGGGGCCGATACCCGCAAAACACTATCGCGGGGAATCACTGTGGTGATAGGGATTATCGGCAAGTATCCGGGGTCTCTGGTGGTAGATCTTGCGCCGGAGACTGCGCAAAAAATGGCGGAGTGCATGTTGCACCGACCTGTGGAAAAACAAGCGGAAATTGTAGCGGTCAGCGCGGAATTCGCCAATGTGGTCGGCGGAGTTGCGTGTTCATTATTAAATCGGCAGGAAAAATCCTTCGGGTTGCGGGTTGCGCCTCCTAATGTATTTCACGGTGCTCCCAATGAGATCACGAGTCCGTCCATTCACTTGCGGACACTGGAAGCTGCCACGGAATTCGGGCCATTGAGCCTGAGTTTCGGGTTTAAAAAGGGGTCGGTATTGTGGATGTAAAAATGATTAATCCGGTTTTGGCAGCGTTGGAAGGAACGTTGCCTCAGTTGGGATTCGGTTCGGTTGAAAGGCAGAAGGTTGAACTGGTAGGACCCAAGCTATCCTGCAAGGGAGTCATGATCAATATTGGCGTGTTGGGTTCGCTGCGGGGCGCCATTCTGATGGGGATGAATCTGGAAGATGCCAAGCGGTTTGCTTCGACGATGATGATGGGGATGGAAGTAACTGAAATGGATGAGATGGCGCAGAGCGCAATCTCTGAAATGGGCAATATGGTTTGCGCCAATGCTTGCACACGCTATGGCGAAATAGGAATCGAAGGGCTGGACATTTCCCCGCCGGTATTATTGACGGGGTCGGGTGGCATGGTCACGATAGCGTCCCCCCAAGTGGCGGCAGTGACGGTGTCGGTTGATGGGATTATCATGGAGGTTTTTGTGGGGTTAAACAATGTATAAGGTATTTGAACCGGGCTCGCAGCCGAAGCTGCGGGCTTCTTTTTTTATTAAAAATATGTAAAATCCGCCCAACTGCTCTGTTTCCTTCCGTTCAATGTGATATACTATATCTGCACTATTTTAAATATAGCATTATATATTGAATGGAATAGTGTAAATTATATCCGGGAGGTAAAGCAATGGTAACAAGAATAGGAATCAACGGTTTTGGACGCATCGGGAGAATGTGCCTGCGGGCGGCTTTGCAGAATAAAGAGGTTCAAGTTGTCGCCGTGAACAGCACCTCTAACCCTGAAGCCTCAGCGCATCTTTTAAAATATGACTCCATACATGGCAAGCTCAGCAATGAAATTGAAGTAATGGATGATGCGATCAGCATTGACGGCCAGGTCATTAAGATGATTTCTGACCGGAATCCCGCCAATTTACCATGGGGAGATCTGGGGGTAGATATTGTTCTTGAATCGACGGGCAAATTTACTTCCGGCAAGGACTGCGGCATTCATTTGAAGAATGGTGCGAAAAAAGTAATTATAACGGCTCCGGCGAAAGATGCCATACCGACCATTGTGATGGGTGTGAACGAAACCGTTTACAATCCGAAACTGCATCACGTGGTGTCCAATGCTTCCTGCACGACAAACTGCCTGGCGCCTGTTGTCAAGGTTATTCATGACAACTTTGGCATTGTGACGGGATTGATGTCTACGGTTCATGCTTTTACAACCGACCAACGCAGTCTGGATAATAGCCATGAAGATCCACGCCGTTCCAGAAGCTGTATCCAATCGATCGTTCCAACGTCTACAGGGGCGGCGCGCGCTATTGGGCTGGTCATCCCGGAGCTTAAAGGGAAATTGAATGGGGTGTCCGTGCGTGTTCCGGTTCCCAATGTGTCGTTGGTCGATTTGGTGGTTGAGCTGGAACAGGATATTACAGCAGAAAGTATCAATGAAACCTTGCGTCAAGCTGCGCAACAATCCATGCGGGGAATTCTCGAATACTGCGATACACCGCTGGTTTCCATTGATTTTCTGGATAACAGTCATTCGGCAATTATTGATGCGCCTTCAACTTTGGCGGTAGGCAAGCGGACGGCAAAAATTTTGGCATGGTACGATAATGAGTGGGGATATTCCTGTCGGGTGATTGACTTGGCAAACTATATGGGGCAAAAAATACTGTCTGCCGAGCAGAACCCTGGTACGGAAAAAAAAGTGAGCGGATACTGACGCCGGACTTTTGTTGAAGCGACTCAAAGATGAATTTGAAATGATCCGGAGGCTGCACAGAACGAAAAAATGGTCTGTGCAGCCTCTTTGATCGGCAAGACACACGCGAAACAGGATTTTATTTCATTCCCACGAAATACAAGATAATAGGTGATAAGTTCAAGGGTAAGGAGGCCGCAGGATGCAAAAGCAGACACGAAAGGCAAGAGCGCTGGCCATAGTTTTTTTTAGTTTTCTCTTTTTTGCGAAAGCCATTATTCCTGGTTTCGCCGCAGACGCGACGTCTCTGGCGGAGTACCGTGATTTAATCGGCAGGTATGAGAACTCGAATGAACGCTTTCTCATCCGAGAACGCGAGGGACACCTTGAATTACTGTATGATACGGCAGCGAAGGCGGGAGAAAATCCGTTTCTGACCTATGTGACATATCCATTACGACTCAAAGTGTCGGATTTTGGGCAGTTGCTTCAATATGGTCCTTCCCATAAAGAAATTGCGTCGGTGAAATTCGAGCGTGACAGTATGGGAAGAGGAATTGCGGGTGTCATTGCGGCAAAGACCTATCGAAGGCAATTTTTTGATGCTGAAGAGGGACGAACTTTCCAAATCAAAGCGTTATGGCCGGCTGAAAAATTGCGTCAAGATGCGATGAAGGCACAGCCGCCTTTTGAGCAGGGGATTTTTTTCACACCGGATTTAGTGGAAGTTACAGGTTTGGAGCCGACGATCCGGTTGGATATTCGTTATGCTACGACCCGGAATTTTATGGGGATTCAATTATATGAAGCAGCAAAAGCTTTTTTGCAGCGACCGGCGGCGGAAGCGTTGACTCGCGTGCAAAAAGAATTGAAAAAATATGGATATGGATTGATTGTCTATGATGCCTATCGCCCCTGGTATGTGACCAAAATGTTTTGGGATGCAACCCCGGATTCGCAAAAAATGTTTGTGGCTGATCCGGCGAAAGGTTCGCGACACAACCGGGGAGGAGCCGTCGATATAGGGCTTTACAGTTTACAGACGGGTGAAGTCATGGATATGGGCAGTGACTATGATGAATTTTCAATGCGGGCGTATCCGACATATCCGGGAGGAACGACCGAACAGCGGAACCGACGGGATATATTGCGAATTTTGATGGAAGGCGAGGGATTTACAGTATATCCGGAAGAATGGTGGCATTTTGATTATGGGGACTGGCGAAAGTATCCCATCCTTAACCTTCGGTTTGATGAGATCAAATAACGCTCGAGACTTACTCGATTGAGAAGCTTATGGTTGCGGGGCGGCAGGAGAAATAACGATCGCGATAGAATTAGTAGCAATAGACAAGAAAAATACGGGAGGGAACGACGTGTTTGCATTAAATTTTGAATGGCCGCAAAATGAGGCTTTGCTGATTGCCCGCGCCAAAGATTGTACGGTTCACTTGGGTGATATTCGGGATGTTTATCCTGAAAATTCAGTGGTATGGATTACCGTGGGGCCCAAATATGGGCCGAAGAAAAAGCTGTACAACGCAATGATCGATACCGTGTATACGAAGGAATTTCATTCACTGACCATGAACGATTTGCGGCATCAAAATCCGGATATCAAAACAGTAGAGGATTTGCGTGAGTACTTTCAGAGCAAATATCAAAAAAAGATTCTGCCGGATGACACGGTTACGGTGATTTACTTTTCTGAGATTGTGGACGCATAGGAGATCCTGCAAACGGATTGCGGCGGCTTTGTTTAAACGGCAGGAGGGTTGTTGTGAAACGCAAAATTTGGCTTCAAACTTTGGTATTGGTTGTATTGTTGGCTTTAATGACGGCGGTTTGGGGTTGCGGGAGCGGTTCACCGGCCCAACAGGCAGCTGGAGGAAAAGCGACCGCCCCGGTTGCGCCCTCGCAGGCGAAAGCTGCGAAAACGCCTATGCCGCAGGAGATACAACACGCCAACACTGTCAAAGCAACGGGGACTATTGAAGTCGCCTTTAGTCCGAATGGCGGCGGAGCTCAACTGATAATCAAAGCCATCGGCGAGGCCAAGAAATCGATTCAGGTTCAGGCCTATAGCTTTACCAACGCCGAAATTGCCAAGGCATTATCAGAGTCGGCAAAGCGCGGCGTGAAAATCCGGGTTGTTTTGGATAAAAGCCAGGAAACGGAGAAATATACTTCCGCTACATTTCTCGCGAATGCGGGAATTCCTGTGCGCATTGATGATGACTTCGCAATTGCCCACAGTAAAATCATGATTTTGGACGAGGAAACTATTATTACCGGCAGTTTCAATTTTACCAAGGCCGCTGAAGAGCGCAACGCGGAAAATGTTCTTGTAATTCGAGGCAATAAGGAACTGGCGAGGCTGTATCTACAGAACTGGCAATGGCGCTGGGATGCTTCGGAAGCCTACAAACGGAAACCATAAA
>CAZSRN010000053.1:0-10466 GCA_964609115.1 uncultured Veillonellaceae bacterium
ATTCAGCTTTATTTGGTGGAAAAGAGAATTCCGGGGCGCATCGGCAATCGGTATGAATTCATCTATCCGTACGATACCTTTGCGGCGTCAGATGGCTGGGCCGTGATTGCCGTCGGGAACGATGCGGTATGGAAGCGATTCTGCCAAGTCATCGGCAGGGAGGATTTGATTGATCGTCCAGAGTTCCAGAAGAACCCGGACCGCGTCAAGAACAATCACGAATTGAATGCGATCGTCACCGAATGGACCCGAAAACACACGGTAGCGGAAATCGTAGAGTTGCTTTTGGCAAACAGCGTTCCCAGCGCACCGATCAATGATGTGGAACAATTGATCCATGATCCGCACATTGCGGGAGCCAGAGAAATGTTCGTCGATATGCTGAACCCGATGGGACAGGCAATGAAAGTGGTGGCCTGTCCGATCAAGTTTTCCGAAACGAAAGCTGCGGTTCGAACAACGGCTCCCAATTTGGGCGAACATACGGATGGTGTCCTGCATGAACTGGCCGGGCTGGATGAAGAACAAATTGCGACCTTGCGAAAAGCGGGCGCGTTAGGATAAAAGGAGGAACGACAATGAATTTTCCCAAAGAAGTTCGCATTGGCGACATTACCATTCGGGATGGATTCCAACATGAGGAAAGGTTTGTTTCGACCAACGCAAAGGTATATTATGCGGAACAATTGATTTTGGCGGGAGTCAAACGAATTGAGCTGACCAATTTGGGCAATTCCTTTGTCATGCCGCAGTTCAAGGACGCGGAGGAATTGCTAAAACGCGTGCGGAACAGCCGCGCGCTGGCAAAAGCGGGAATCAACTGGAATGAAATCGAGCTGACAGCGGTGACGATTCGTGAAAGCGCAGTGGATCGAGCCATTGAAGCCAAAAAGAACGGCTATGGACCGGATCGGATTCTGATGATGGTATCTACGGATGAAGAGCACCATTTTGCCAACTCCAGCTGCACGTTGCCGGAATATTGGAAAGAGGCGGAGCGTTGCATCAAAAAAGCAACCGATGCCGGAATCAAAGTGAATGGAACCGTCAGCACCATTTGGGGCAGTCCGATTTCCGGGCCGACAGAATTGAAGAGTGCGATTACCTTCAGCAAACGGTGGCTCGACATCGGGGCTACGGATATCGAACACGCGGATCACGACGGATCGGCGCCGCCGGATCAGGTGTATCGTTATTATTCCATGGTGATGGACGCGATGCCCAATCCGGATTTGCATGTGGGGCATTTCCATGTGACGCGCGGTTGGGGCTTGGCCAATGTATTGGCGGCGTTGCAGGCAGGCATCAATATTTTCGAGAGCACACTGGGAGGGATCGGCGGACAACCGGCCAATTTTGTCGATGATACCCCTGTTCCGGGAACCGGCGCGTATTACTATAAAGATCCCAATTCCGTCGGACTGGTGAGCACGGAAGATCTGATCGTCATGCTGGACGAAATGGGAATCAAAACCGGGATCAATGTAGACCGAATTCTTCGGTTGGGTGTTTTGATGGAAAAAACGCTGGGCCGCCGGTTGCGGTCATCCTCTATTTTGCATGGCCGTATTCCGAAAGCACCCAATGAATCCTACAAACGAAAAGGTCTGAAGGAACGGAAAGAAAAACTCGGCGAGAGTGTCGGACAACTTTTCCCATAAGACTTCATGATATTGTAAGGAGGAAAGAGAATGCTGTCATTTCTGGGTTTTCTAACAGTTCTGGCGTTTCTGGCAGTGATTATGACGCGACGGATGTCGGTTACGGCCGCATTGATTATTGTGCCTGTTGTTACAGCGGCTCTGGGTGGATTTGGACCCACAATGGGGAAAATGATGCTGGCTGGATTGGTCAAAGTGGCGCCGACAGGCATCATGATCGTTTTTGCGATTTTCTACTTTGGATTAATGTTGGAAGTCGGGCTGTTTGAGCCCATGGTGAACAAACTGGTCAAACTGGTCAAGGGAGATCCGCTAAAGGTTGTTGTTGCTACGGCTTTTTTGGCGGTATCTGTCGCTCTCGACGGCGATGGCGCGACAACTTTCATGATCACCATTTCAGCGATGCTGCCGTTGTATGAACGCTTGAAAATGCGCCGTCTGGTCTTATCCGGTACAATCTGCCTGGCGGCGGGCGTTATGAATATGATTCCCTGGGGAGGCCCTACGGCACGGGCCATGACGACGCTGCACCTTAGTTCACTGGATTTGTTCAACCCCGTGATTCCCGCCATGTTGGCGGGCTTGGTTTGGGTCTTTGGCGTCGCCTATTATTTTGGACTTCAGGAACGGAAGCGTTTGGGAGTGCAACACCTGGATTTCGAGCACAAACAGGCGCTGACGGAAGAAGAAGCCTCGCTTCGCAGACCGAAACTCATTTGGTTTAATCTTGTTCTAACGGTGGTATTGGTTGTGGCGCTGATTCAAAACATGATGCCGCTGCCTATTCTGTTCATGATTGCCTATGCGATTGCCTTGATTGTCAATTTCCCAAATCCGAAAGATCAGATGGCCCGAATTACAGCGCAGGGAAATGCTGTGGTTTTTGTTGCCTCCATGATTTTTGCCGCAGGAATTTTTACCGGCATTTTGACGGGAACAAAAATGATCGGGGCGATGTCACAGACACTGGTATCCTTGATTCCGACTTCGATGGGCTCCTATTTGTCACTGATCGTGGCGGTGACCAGTATGCCGTTTAGCCTGATCTTTACGCCGGACGCATATTATTTCGGCGTACTGCCGATTATCAGTCAGACGGCAGCGGCATTCGGCGTGGCGCCGGCTCAAATTGGCCGGGCCGCAATTTTGGGACAAATGACGACAGGTTTCCCGCTAAGTCCATTGACGGCATCAACGTTCATTCTTGTTGGAATGTCAGGCGTGGAATTTGGTGACCATCAACGGTTTATTTTCAAATGGGCCTTTGGGTCTACCCTCGTGATGACAGTCGTTGCCTGGGTAATGGGCGTCATCTGATTCCTTGCCGGCGACAAAAAAAGATTGGGGTAATAAAAGCCGTTTATATAAAATGTAGCCATACATTAAAAAATGTATGGCTACATTTTAGCGTATCCTGTTGGTTTTCGAGCATCGAAAAAATTATGGGCGAGCAATCTCCCAGATAGAGAAAATAAAAAAATAGGAAGTGAACTGCTCATGCAAGAGGACGATAAAGAAATTTTAAATCACTATTTGTATGTGCTGCCAAAACTATCGGCCATAGTGCCTGCCGACTATGGAGTGACTTTATCCGACGCCGCAACATATTTGCTGTATAAACCGGCTAAGAATTTGGACTTAAAAGCGCCGGTCGGGGAGCCGATCAGAGAAGGCAGTGCGATTAAAAGAGCAATGGATGAAAAACGCCGGGTATTTACTAAAATTGATAAATCAGTGCGGGGTATTCCGTATATCGCGCTGGCCACACCCATACTTAACGCCGATAATGAAGTGATTGGCGCGATCACGATCACTGAATCCAGTGAACTATATGACAGTTTTAAAGAAATGGCGACTACGCTGAATGAAGCCATTAGTTCCTTGGCAAGCACAAGCGAAGAAATTGTTGCCCAAAGTGAGGAAATTGCAGCTTTAAGCAATAAATTGACGGAGTCAGCGACGGAATCTCAAGCGCAAGTCAAGGAAACAGACAAAGTGATTGGGTTTATTAAAAATATATCCTCCCAGACGAATCTTTTAGGATTGAATGCTGCGATTGAAGCCGCAAGAGTGGGTGAAAACGGGAGAGGCTTTGGGGTGGTTGCGAATGAAATTCGCAAATTGGCGGCTGACAGCACACAATCTATTACGCAAGTAGAGCATATTATCAATGAGATACAGGTCGCCGGGGCGACATCCTACCAGCAAGCAGCGCAAATCGAAGGCACAATCAGTCAAATTGCTGAAGCCATCAGTTTGGTTGCTGCGTCGGTGCAACAGATCAGTACGATGTCAGAGAAACTGGACCAACTTTCCAACGGATTTGTAGAAAAGACATGATAAAGGATGCAAACTAGAAGAACATCAACACAATGCCAATCGACACGACGGTATACACAAAAGCAAATATACCGTTTTGCTGCAAACCGACTGCCAAAGGACTTTGTTTTGCCAGACTGCCCATCAGTAAATTTGCGGCGGAAAAAGGGGAGACAACGGAATAAAATGTATATCCGGCGAGATAGGCGCCGGCCAGTTGAAGGGTCGACAACGGAATACTGCCGGGCGGCAGCGAAGCTGACATCGCGGCAATGGTAATCATGGGATGGATGCCGATGAGCGAGAGAAAACCGATGCCAAAAACGATAATCGGCAGCAGGACGAGCGCCGTATCCAACCCCAGACGATTAATCAAAACCGGAATGTAAGCCGGAATATCGGAAATTCCAAGGGAAAAGCCAAAAAAACCAATGGCGGAGAAAAGAACAAATTCATTATTCATTTGTGGCAATCGATGCGTAAAAAACTCTTTGGACTGCGTCACATAGGCTTCGGTTTTTCCATATATCAGCGCCAAAAACAAGGGCCCGGTGAAAGAAACCAACGGCACGATGATCATGGCGCTTTTATGCGTTGCATATTCCAGCGCCACAATTAAAAAAATCAAAATTCCTGTTTGCAGCAATAACTTCAGCAAGCTTTTATAGGAGTCGCTCAGGTTGGCTAATGAATTCGGCGGGTTGATGGGGCCGCACGGCTGTTCTGAACGCCCATATTCCAGCCAACCCCAAAACAGCAAAGAGAGGACTCCGGCCAAAGCCATGGCGATGCCGACAGGAGCGATTTCAAACCATGAAATTCCGCAGTATTGCGCTGTCAATGCAACGGAGATATAACTGGGCGACCACATTATATTGGGCATAAATCCGCGAATCAGCGCACTGTTGAACAGCTTGGCGGGATATTTTTCCGCCGGTTTGACTAATAACTGATGCACAAAATGAAAACTGGCCAAGTTGATCAGGGAGGCCAAAAAGGTAAGCATCATACAAGCCACCGCATAAAAACGGTACGGTGATGATGCAAACCGTGAAATCAAAACCGACAAATGATGCTGATAAGGCTCGAAATAAAGAATGCTGCCCAGCAGTGGAACGGTGAGAACCAACGATATCAAGGATGCGTTATAAGTAACGGCTTTGCTCCAACCGGCAACAGAAACTTGATAGGTCAACATGAAATAGATACCGACACCAATCAGAATCAGTGACATATACCGCGTTGCGGGACGGGCGGCGGGGAAAATGGATACAAACAAAATCGCTGCAACAAGGCCCATCACACCTTGCAGCAGTGGGTGCGGGAAAAAGGCGTAAATAAGAAACAAGAATATGTACGCTATTTTGACACTATTTGTAAAAAAACGTTGATCCGGAAAAATGGCGGGTTGCTCCTTTCCTTCTGTGGGTTATAAGAACGGGAAGTAATGATCTTATTGCTTGGGCAGAGGTTTATTTCTTTTTAATTCGTTAAAGAGCGTCAGTTTCCTTTATCCCTAAAATCTGCTTTTGCGTTGTGGTTCTATCGGCAGATTAGTGTTAAAATATATGAACCGTCCTCAAGTGGGCGCGGTGCGAATTGGGGAGGTTTTTATGGATAAATCGAATGCGTTGGGGGAAAAAAAGATCTCCGCATTGTTGTGGAGTTATTCTTGTCCGGCGATTATTGGAATGGTTGTAAATGCTTTATATAACGTAGTAGATAGCATTTTCGTCGGCCAGGGAGTTGGAGAAATCGGGTTGGTGGCGGTGACAATCGCTTTTCCCCTGATGATGATTTTGATGGGTGTGGGCATGTTTGTCGGCTTGGGGTCCGCGGCTATGGTTTCGATTCGCTTGGGGCAAAAGGATAAAGAAGGAGCCGAACTGATTCTAGGCAATGCCTTTTCGCTGGTGATCGTTTTGGTTTTGTTGACTACGGCGCTTTCCCTTTGTTTTCTGGATCCGTTGCTGTTGTTCTTGGGCGCGACACCCGATGTAATGCCTTATGCTCAGGATTTTGCCTTTATTATTTTGGCGGGCAGCATCTTTATGCATGTGAGCTTTGGCCTGAACAATCTGATTCGGGCGCAGGGCGATCCTCGAACGGCGCTTAAGACGATGCTGATTGCCGCATTGCTCAACACAGCGCTCAATCCGTTATTTATTTTTACCTTTCAGATGGGGATCAAGGGGTCAGCCTGGGCTACTGTTTTGTCTCAGGCAGTGGCGACCGTGTGGGTATTGGCGTACTTCATCAGAGGAACCGGTACAATGCAATTGAAAAGGGAAAATATCAAGATTCGCATGGATATTGTCAAGGATATTGCCCGTATTGGAATGGCGCCGTTTTTGCTTCAGGTTAGCGCAAGCCTGGTGATGGTCGTACTGAATTTTAAGCTGCTGAGTTATGGCGGGGTGTTGGCTGTAGCAGCCTATGGCATTGTGAACCGGGTGATGATGTTGTTGCTGATGCCGGTGATGGGGATCAGCCAGGGTGCTCAGCCGATTATCGGCTATAATTTTGGCGCAGGCAACTATCGGCGCGTCATTGATGTGGTGAAACTGGCAACCGTCGCCGCAACCATTTTTTGCGTGATCGGCTTTTTCATTGTACAGGTTTTTGACGAACAAATTGTGCGATTGTTCAACAGCAACCCGGCATTGGTCCAACTGGGGTCGACCGGCTTAAAAATATTTTTGTTGCTGTTGCCGGTCATCGGTGTTCAGTTGATTGGCGCGAACTATTTTCAGGCGGTTGGCAAGGCGGGCTATGCCATTGTATTTAATTTGCTGCGGCAAATCATTTTATTGATCCCCATGGTGTATATCCTGTCGAATTTCTTCGGCTTGACAGGAATTTGGCTGGCAGGGCCGATTTCCGATTTTGGGGCATCGGTTGTGACGGTTTGGTTCATGTTTCGGGAAATGAAAAAACTGACCCGTCGGAGTACCTTGCGGACGGAATGAAAAGGAAAACGGGGAGGTTTTCAGGTGGGCAAGCAGCAATTGGACAAAGTGATTGCTGAAAAAAGCGATCGGTTCATTCAGGCCAGTGATAGGATTTGGGAATATGCCGAGTTACGGTTTGAGGAATACCGATCGGCCGCTCAACTCTGCGAAATTTTTGAAACGGAAGGCTTTGCGGTTGAGAAGGGGATTGCCGGGTTGCCGACTGCTTTTGTGGCGACTTTTGGGACAGGCGGGCCGGTCATCGCGATATTGGGTGAGTATGATGCGTTGGCCGGGTTGAGCCAGAAAAACGGCATTGCACGGCAGGAAGTCCTGAAACCGGGACAAAGCGGACATGGTTGCGGTCATAATTTGTTGGGCGTCGGCGCATTGGCTGCAGCGGTGGCTGCCAAAGAATTTTTGATTGAAAACAAATTATCGGGCACGATTCGTTATTACGGTTGTCCCGGCGAGGAAGGCGGTTCCGGGAAAACTTTCATGGCAAGGGAAGGGGTTTTTGCCGGAGTTGATGTTGCGCTAACCTGGCACCCGATGACGCATAACACCGTTTTTTCCATGAGTACCCTGGCCAACTATCAGATAACTTTCAAGTTTTATGGCAAGAGTTCCCATGCGGGGACCGCGCCTCATTTGGGACGTAGCGCATTGGATGCCGTGGAATTGATGAATGTCGGGGTAAACTATCTGCGGGAACATATTATTCAGGAAGCCCGCATTCATTATGCGGTGACTAATACGGGAGGTGTGTCGCCGAATGTGGTGCAGGCCGAAGCGGAAGTGCTGTATTTGATTCGGGCGCCCAAAGTGTCTCAAGTACAGGAAATTTACGAGCGAGTTTGCAAGATTGCGCAAGGAGCCGTCTTGATGACGGAAACAAAATGTGAAATTGCCTTTGATAAGGCGTGCTCGAACTATATTCCCAACGGAGTGTTGGGGCAATTGCTGCTGTCAAATTTCACCCGCATTGGTGTTCCTCGCCCCAATGAAGAAGAACGACAGTTTGCGCAGGCGTTGCAGGCAACCTTGACGGAGAGTGACCGAAATGCCGATTTGCAAATGGCAAGTGATTTTATGGGCGGAAACGGCGATGAAACCTTGGAGTTGTTAAAGAAAACGGTGGTATCCGATGTTATTCTGCCTTGTATAAGTTCACCGAAACTATTGACGGGGTCCACTGATGTGGGGGATGTCAGCTGGATCGTGCCGACCGCGCAACTCTGCGTGGCCTGCAATGTGTTTGGGACACCGGGTCATTCTTGGCAGACGGTGGCGCAGGGCGCCACGACTTTCGCCCATAAGGGGATGTTGACTGCAGGCCGGGTTTTGGCCGCAGCCATTGTGGACATTCTGGAAAAGCCGGCACTGGTGGAGGAAGCACAACGGGAGTTGAATGCGGCGCGGAATGGGTGCGCCTATTTTTGTCCAATCCCGCAGGAAGTAAAACCTAAGCATATAAGCAAATGAAATCAGAAAATTTAATTAAATCCTGCTGAAATTCAATTTTTTCAGCAGGATTTAATTTTTTTTGTGGTATTATATTAGTAAACGGCAACATGAAGTTGACCGATCCATTCATTGGAGCAGGGGATAAGTAAGAAAGAAGGAAAAGAATGAACCAATCATGGACGCAGTTAATTCGGCAGCGGTTTTCCTGTCGGCGGTATAGAGAGCAAGCCATTGCGACGGAAACCCAACAACAGCTGCAAAAATTTCTGGATGAGCATCAAACAGGTCCTTTTGGTTCCCGCGTAAAATTAAGCCTGATCGCGGCGAACGAACAGGACCGGCAATCCTTGAAAGGCGTGGGCACCTATGGCGTAATCAAGCATGCGCAAGGCTTTATTATCGGCGCCATCGGATCCGGCGATAAAAATCTGGAAGATTTCGGCTATGTAATGGAAGAAGCAATTTTGGCTGCTGCTGATTTGGGGTTGGGAACTTGCTGGCTTGCCGGCAGCTTTACCAAAAGCAGTTTTGCCCACAAGATTGGCGCAACAGAGAAAGAGTCTGTTCCGGCGGTAACTTCCACCGGATATATAGCGGATCAAAACAAGGCGGATGAATTGATCAGACGGCGTATTGACGGCGCTTTGCGTCTGCCGGCCGGACAACTGTTTTTTGACGGACAGTTTGGCATTTCTCTCCCGGCAAATGGGCTGGGGGAGTATGCCGCCGTTTTGGACAGTGTGCGTTGGGCTCCTTCCGCATCGAATAAACAACCGTGGCGGATTATTTGTGCGGAAGGAAAGTGGCACTTTTATCTTCAACGGACTCCGAATTACGGCAGGGACAGTTGGCTGGGCAGGCTGATTGGCGTAGCGGATGTACAGCGTATGGACATGGGGATTGCCATGTGCCATTTCGCAATGACTGCCGGAGAACTGGGATTAAAAGGCGAGTGGCGGGAGAGCCAACCGGATATTGAACTGCCGGATTCCCATACAAGCTATGTGGTGAGTTGGGTTGCCCGTTAAGTTTCCATAAAAGAAGCTGATTGCAAAGGGATGACATGAAAATGCGCAGTGAAAACCGTTCTCTCATGCCCGATTTGTCAGCTAAACTGGAAGAAGCTTGTGCAATAAAAGAAAACTTTGAATTGATTTTTAACGCAATTCCGGATGCGGCGGCGATCACCCGATTGGAAGACGGGTTGATTATTGATGCCAATTCGGAATTTTTGGCATTGGGCGGGTGGGATACCAAGGAAAACATTATCGGCAGGAAAACCACGGAGATTGATTTTTACGCTCACCCTGAAGATCGTGGCAAGTTGACGCGAACAGTAAAAGAGCAAGGTTTTTGCAAAAACCTGGAGATTGTCATTCGACGACAAGATGGGAGTACGGGAAGCTATATTATTTCTGCTTCAACCGTTCTGCTGGAAGGGCAGCCGTATATGGTCAGCGTGATTCGCGATATCAGCGAGCGCAAGCAGATGGAAGAAGTGTTGCGTAAGAGCGAAGAACGATATCGAGTTCTGGCCGAAAATGTAAAGGATGTCATTTGGATCGCCGACCCGGAAACCGGCTACTTTCTTTATGTCAGTCCGTCGATATATGCGTTGAACGGGTATACGCCGGCCGAAATCATGTCTCAACCGATGGATGCGTTTTTACCGCCTGAAGAGGCAACCCGCAGAAATGATTACATGCACAAGATGGTTGACGATTTTCTCGCCGGAAGAAAAAAAACCGGTGAAAGTACAGTGCAGGAATGGGAACAGCCGCGAAAAGACGGATCTACGGTTTGGACGGAAGTGGTAACCAATGTATATCGTAACCAAATGACGGGGCGCGTGGAAGTGCTCGGAGTCATCCGGGACATAACCTTGCGCAAAAAATCGGAGGAAGAAATTCTGTATCTCAGCTATCATGACCAGCTGACCGGGTTATACAACCGGCGTTTTTACGAAGAAGAACTGAAACGTCTGGATACGGAACGCAATCTGCCCATTACGTTGGTGATGGCTGACGTCAATGGGTTGAAGCTGACCAACGATGCTTTCGGGCATGCA